>CADBNE010000040.1 GCA_902795975.1 uncultured Erysipelotrichaceae bacterium | reverse complement strand
TTAATAATTATTTCTCTCTCTTCTACGTGTATTTTTAATACCTGCGTCTTTTTTCTCTCTTCTACGAACTCCTGGTTTTTTGTATCCATCTTGACGTTCGCGAGCTTTTTTAAGAAGGCCGTCTCTAGCACTTTTTTGTTTCATAGTACGAATAGCACCATCAACATTTCCATTTTTTACTATTACCTTTGACATCTAGTTTCACCCTCCTTTCACAAGCTATTGCTATTATATCACTATTACTTTTTGTTTTCAACAAAAAATTACTATTTTTTATAAATTTAGCCTTATATTTCTTGCAATTTAATAAATATTGACTAAATATACATTATTATACAATAAAAAAAGAAGTAAATAAACTTCTTTTAATATAAAAGTTTATTTACTCCTATAGCGCGTCTTATACTACTTCCGAGACTTTTTCCTATATTATAATAAAATTCTGAAGTCTTTAATAATGTTTCTATTAATGCTCCACTTATATCTATTCCACCATCTACTTTAAGCATCTCTAATTTGTCTAACTCTCTCATAAAGCCTCCTAACTATTTACATACATTGGAGATAAAAAGCCATCAATTACTCCAACTACAAATGGCACACCTGTGGCAAGCAATATTAATTCAGTAATTCCTATTACTGAGCCACCATCAATATTTTTTAATTCATTAGTTTTTAGTTCTTCCATTTTTTATCCCCCGTTTCACTTTTCTAATAAACTCATTAAATAATGTTGTTGTTCTTCTTGATATTTTTATTTCTAGCATATTATTATTTACATTGAGTTCATCTGGAAGTTCACATTCATATGTTACTTCCCAATATTTTTTATTATTATATATTACATAATTATCGCTAAAACTATTTAAATGACACTTAATACTTTTATTATTTATTTCTAAATAATTTCTTTTACTTATATTTATAAAATCACTATCTACATTTAAAACTACATATGTTGAATCATCTTGTTCATATACTTTTCCATAATAAATATTAAATATTTCAAATTTATAAAGAACTGCTAAAGAAAGAAATAAAATACTAAATATAATTAATATCACAATATAAGATATAATCTTATTATTTGTTTTTTTCATATATACTACAGAAGAATTATTAAATATTTCTAAATCATCATACTTTTTTTGCATCATCTATAACAATACCATCTTTCATATATATTCTTCTATTATATAAATCAATATTTTCTAAACGATGTGATATTACTATAATAGTTTTATTTTTAAATTTTTCAAAAATATTTTTTAATATTTTTCTTTCCATGTTAACGTCTAGCTGACTTAATCCTTCATCAATAATAAGTATATTAAAATTTCTAATTAAAGTTCTTGCAAGTATTATTCTTTCTTTTTCTCCACCTGATAAATTGAATCCATTTTCTTCTATTAATAAATTATAACCTAATCTATTCTTAGAAATAATTTCATCTATGTTGCACATTTTACAAATTTCTATAAACTTATTAATGTTACATTTTTCATATAAAGTAATATTATTATATAGAC
The DNA here is from genome assembly GCA_902795975.1 of uncultured Erysipelotrichaceae bacterium. The sequence goes on along the minus strand of CADBNE010000040.1, from coordinate 12,368 downwards.
TATCAGTATATAAATTTTCATTTTGACTTATATAATTTATTCCCTTTGAATCATTATAATCATTTATATCTATATTATTTATAGTTATTTTTTCTCTTTCTACTGAATAATATTTCATTAATATTTTTACTAATGTACTTTTACCACAACCACTACTACCTGTTATAACAACTTTTTCTCCATTTTTTATTTTTAAATTTACATTCTTTAATATATCTATTTCTTCATTATATGAATAATTCAAATTACATATATTAATATCACCTTTCATAATATTATCAGTTATACCAATATCATCTTTTTTACTTAAATCTAGTTGTCTTTTTAAAACAAGATCTAACTCTCTTATATCTTTTTCTAAATTAACAATACTTTGCACTGGTTCAAAAAAATAACTTATTAATGTTCCAAATGTTAATAAACTAGAAAATGATAAATCACCTTTTATAACAAGTAATGCTCCCATTCCATATACTAAAAACAATCCACATTCACTTATTAATTCTTTTAAAAATTGTTGTAAGCAAAAAGCACTTTCATAACTATATTTTTTTCTTAACATTGATACAAATCTTTTTTCAAATTGATAATACATATCTTTAAATATTTTTAAACCTTTTACTGTTTCAAAATTATTTACTGATTCAATCATATAACTAGTAACATTTATATTATCTTTTTTTAGTTTAGTATATGATTCATCAAAATAATCTTTAAACATTAACATTACTAATACATACAGAATTAAAATAACAAGAGATATAATGAATAATTGCGTATTAATTAATAGTAAAAAAAATGTTGCTACTAAAGAAAGAGGTAAATCTATTAATAATGTTAAAAATATTTTTGAACATGTATTTTTTATTACTCCAACATCAATTAATCGAGTTATAATGTCACCTGTAGTTTTAGAACGATAATCTTTATATGGAAGTAATAAAACTTTATTGTAAGTATCTAAAGTAAGTTTTAAATCAATTTTTTCATTTAATAATAACAAAACCTTTTCTCTAAAAAATTTTGTTAAGCATTTTATTGAGGAAAGAATTATAAATAACAATAATATAACAATTACTACATCTTTACTACCATAGATTGATATTGAATTACATATATTTTCTAAGAAAAATGAACATAATATAGAGAATATGGTTATAAATATTGATAAAATACTAATTTGTTTTATAAGTATAGGGTGTGATTTAACTATGTTAAGAAAAAGGTCTAATTTTAAATTCTTAGTATTTTCAATTGGTAATTCATCTATAGGGTACAACAAAATTAATACTCCACTAAATATAGAACTGAATATATCAAATGATATATACATTAATTTATTTGATGGATCTGCTATTAATAATCTCTTTTTTATAAAATCAATTTTATAAATTACTATAAAATGTTTATATGTTTTATTAATAATTACATTAGCAATACAAGGTAGTACCATATTATCCTCGTTCATGTCTTCTATATTGCATTTAACACCTTTAGCTTCAAATCCTATCTTTTTAGCGCCTTCTACAATATGAAATGCTGTTGTACCTTGGGTATTTAATTTAAGTAAGTTTCTAATATTTTCCATTTCCATATGTCCCTTATAATATTCAATAATCATATAAAGACATGCAGCACCACAATCTTTGGTTTCTTCTTGTTTATAAAAAGGATACTTTTTTATGTTTTATCACCTCCTACTATATTATTAGTGAAAACTTTTCTATTTCCTTTTTTTTATGAAAAAAAAATAAACTTTTTTAAAAGTTTATTTTATTTCTCTAATTGAATTAATACCAATATCATATAAATTACTATTTATTTTTAATTTCTTATAATCATATATAGTAGTTAAATTATTTTTTCTTACTACTTCAAATTTATTATTATATTTATCTACTAAATAATGTTTTTTTGATTTATCTAATCCTTCTAATAAATCATATTTTAATATCATTGATTCTAAATATCCTGATACTATTACCTCTAAATTTGGTAATTTATTATATCTATTATTATAGATTTCTATTAACCTTTTTATTTGATATTCGTTCATTTCTACAGATAAAGTTATTCTATTTACACCTATTGAATGAAGAAATGCTACAGAATATGAATTAGTTACATTTAATGAAAAATCAGTAAGTATATTTTTATTTTCAATATTTTTCTTTAAACTTCCTAATTCACCTACCATAATATTACCTTCTAATTTAATAGGATATTCATTAACTCTTAATAATTTTTTTCTTACTTTAGGATTATTTATATTACTATCAAATGGTACAATTATTTCATCATAATTATTATCAATCTTATAATTATCACGTAATTCTAATACTTTTAATTTTTCTTTTTCAAAATTAGAAACATTAATACTATATTCGCCTTTTAAATATTCTTTAATATATAATCTTTTCTCATTTAATTTTTCTATAGCTTCTCTTCTTAAATCATTTAAAAACTTAACTGGTATAAATATATTATTATCACATTCAATATTTATATTTTCTATATTATATATAGTATCTCCTAATTTTGATATTTGTTTTTTAATATCTTCTTTAGATGTAGGCTTATTTAATGAAGATTGAACTATGTATTCACTATCCAAATCTATTTCATTAGTATTATCTGATATATGTATATGCATTTTTTCATTTAATAAACATCTTAAATCTATATTAATATTTACTTTTCTTATACCATTTTTTATTAAATTATCTATATTATTCATTAATAATTTATCTGTAGTTTTTAAAACTATAGAATTAATAGATACATTCTTATCAAATTTAATAGTTACTATATCACCTTTAGTAGCACTATCTACTTTTTTATTATTAATAAAAATAGTTTGAATAGTCATACCATAATCTTCTTTATCAATAATTCTTATACCATCTTGTACATTTAAATTATCAAATAATTTAATTTTAATATATCCTTTTTTAGATTCTATTACTTTACCTATTTCTATACCTAAATGATTTGGTCTAAATGAATTTACAATATTTTTATTTAAATCATTAAATAAAAATCCTTTTGTAAATTCTCTATTAAATATTTTTTTTAGATTAGTTAATTCTTCTTCTGTAATATTAACTTTATTATTTTTTATATAACTATCTATAGCTTTACGATATAAGCTTACAACATAGAATACATATTCAGGTCTTTTCATTCTACCTTCAATTTTTAAACTATCTACACCAATATCTATTAATTTACCTATATTATCTAAACTATTTAAATCTCTAGTGCTTAATAAATATTTATTCTTATATATTTTATTATTATCTTCTTCTAATGAATAACTTTGTCTACAACATTGTGCACAAGTACCTCTATTACCACTTCTACCACCTATTAAACTACTCATTAAACATTGACCTGAATAACTTATACAAAGAGCACCATGTACAAATATTTCTAATTCAATATTTGTATTTTCTTTAATTTCTTTAATTAATTCTATTGGAGTTTCCCTAGCTAATACTACTCTAGAAGCACCTAATTCTTCCATAAAAATAGTTCCTTCTAGATTATGAATATGCATTTGGGTTGAAGCATGTAATTCTAAATTTGGATATAACTTATGTAATAAATCAAACATTCCAATATCTTGTATTATTACTGCATCTACACCATTTTTATGTAAAAAATCTACATACTTAATAAATCCTTCTACTTCTGCATCATATATTAAAGTATTAATTGTCACATATACTTTTACTCCATATAAATGACAATACTTAATAGCACTCACTAATTCATCATTGTCAAAATTTCCTGCATAACTTCTTGCACCATATAATTTTCCTGATAAATATACTGCATCACAACCTGCATTAACTGCAGCATATAAACATTCAATATTACCCACTGGAGCAAGTAATTCTGGTTTTTTCATAAAATCACCAATTACATTATATATTAATTAATTTATTTATACAATTTTTATTTTTAACACTCTCCTAAATTATCATCTATATTTTTTATATTATAGCCCTTCATATTAATATACTTATCTATTGAGCTTAACTCATTTACTAATTCATCATTTAAAGATAATTTTATAAATATACCATTATATAAATTAGATTTAATATTATATAAATAATTAAAACTATTTGATTTTATATTACCAATAGTATTACTCTTATACTTAGAACATAAATTTAAAAAATTATTATTTTCATTATTATTATAACAATATATTCTTTTATTGGTATCTAAAAAATAATCATTAGATACTTTTTTATATTGTTTCTTTGACACTTGTGATATTAATATACTATTATTATTTTTTTCTAATTCATTTATAATTTTTTTATTATTCAAATAAAAATCAGAACTAACTATAAAATTATAATTATTAAATCTATATAATTTTAAATATTTTATATTTGATGTATTTAATTCTATAAAAAAATATATATTATTTAAAGTTTTATTACCACTTATTATATATTTATTATAATTGTTATAAATATTAATACTTGGTTTATGAATATTATATATATAATTATCTGAATTATAAAAACCTATTTTTCGCATTTTATTATAACTCTTACTAATATTAACTTTTTTTTCACATCTACCTGGAACAATATATTTGCCATTTATAGTAGCATCCATTCCCTTAGAATTATAATTTGAATAATTATCTTTTATTTCTACCATTATTTCATCTATATCTTTTGTAATCATTGTAGTTTTTTCTGTAAGAACAAAACTAAATAATAATAGTGCTACTATTCCAATATATTCAAAATACTTATGCATATATCACCTAATAAAATATATGCATCACATAATAATTATTTGCCCATATAATATTATGGAGGTAATTAAAATGTATAATGATTATAAAAATATAACTATGATTCCAAATAATCAAATTTATAATAATCAAGATGAAAGATTTTTAGGTGGATTTTTAGGTCCATTTATATTAGGTGGTATAACTGGAGGATTAGTAGCGCCTTTATTTAATAACAACCAAGGCTACTATTATCAACCACCATATTATACAAATAACTACTACTATCCACCATACTATGGACCATATTATTACTAATAAACAGTATTTACTGTTTTTTTATTTTAAACATCATGCTATAATTAATTAGAAATGTATATTAAGAAATGGAGGTATTTAAATGTTAGAAAAAATTAAAACACTTATTAAAGAAAATAAATATAAAGAAGTACATAAAGAATTAATAGACTTAGATGCATCTGATATAGCAGAAATATTAGAAAAATTACATGAAAAAGAAATAATAAGAGTTTTTAACCTCCTGCCTAAAGATTTAGCTGCTAATACTTTTTCACAAATGGATTCTCATTATCAACATTTAATAATAAAGTATTTAACAGAAAAAGAAACTGCAGAAATAATTGACAAATTAGCAACAGATGATGCAGCAGATGTTATGGAAGAAATGCCTTCTAATGTTGTTACAAAAATATTAGAAAAAACTTCTCCTGAAAAAAGAAAAAATATAAATACGTTACTTCACTATGAAGAAGATTCTGCTGGAAGTATAATGAAAGTTGAGTATCTTGCTATTATAGGTAATTTAAAAATAGAAGATGCTATAAAAGAAATAAAATTACAAGCAAAAGATAAAGTTACAGTAGATTATTGCTACATTCTTGATGAACAAAGAAAATTACTTGGTACTATTTCATTAAGGCAAATATTATTATCTTCTTATGATCAATATGTATATGACATAATGAAACAAAGACCCAAATATGTAACTACTAATACAGACCAAGAAGAAGTTGCACATAAAATGCAAAAATATGATATTAATACAATTGCTGTTGTAGATAGTGAAAAAAGATTAGTTGGTATTATTACTATTGATGATATAGTTGACGTATTAGAAGATGAAACAACAGAAGATATTGAAAAAATGGCTGCTATAAGACCTAGTGATAAACCTTATATGAGTATGAATACATTTGAAATATGGAGAAAAAGAATACCATGGTTATTATTACTTATGATATCTGCAACATTTACTAGTAAGATTATTCAACACTATGAAAATGCTTTATCAAAATTTGTAATATTAACTTCTTTTATCCCTATGTTTATGGATACCGCTGGTAATGCTGGTGGACAATCATCTGTTACAATAATACGTGGCTTATCATTAAATGAAATATCATTTAGAGATATATTTAAAATAATGTTTAAGGAATTTAAAGTAGCTATACTAGTTGGAATTTCACTTGCTATTGCTAATGGTATTAAATTACTATTTATAGATGGAATACCACTTAAAATTACAGCAGTAGTATGCATAACATTACTTTGTACAATAATAATAGCTAAAATTATTGGATGTACTCTTCCTTTAATAGCAAAAAAATTAAAATTTGATCCAGCTGTTATGGCTAGTCCATTTATAACTACAATAGTTGATGCAGTATCATTAATTGTATTCTTTCAAGTTGCATCAACAATATTACATATATAAAAAAAATACATTCATATGAATGTATTTTATTTTGCTTCTTCAGTAGCTCTTACTTCACGTATAACAGTTACCTTTATTGTTCCAGGATATTGTAGTTCATCTTCGATACGAGCTCTAATATCTCTAGCAACTTTATAACTCTTAACATCGTCTACTTCTTCTGGTTTTACGATTACACGTAACTCACGTCCTGCTTGCATAGCATATGATTTATCTACACCTTCAGTAGTGTTAGCTATTTCCTCTAAATCATGTAATCTTTGTACATAATTTTCTAATGAATCATTACGTGCTCCTGGACGACTTGCAGATAATGCATCTGCTATTGCAACTAATTCTGCAATAATACTTGTTGGTTCAGTATCACCATGATGTGATTCAATAGCATTAATAATAACATCTTTTTCTTTATATTTTTTAGCTAAGGCTACACCAAGTTCTACATGGCTACCTTCCATTTCATGATCTATTGCTTTACCAATATCATGTAATAATCCTGCTCTTTTAGCAAGCATTACATTTTCACCAATCTCAGCTGCCATAATACCAGCTAAAGATGCTACTTCAATAGAATGTGTTAAAACATTTTGACCATAACTTGTTCTAAAATGTAATTTACCAATTATTTCAATTAATTCTGGATCAACTTTAGTTAAACCTAATTCGAATAAAGCTGAGTCACCAAATTCTAAAATCTTTTGTTTCATTTCTTTACAAGTTTTATCATAAATTTCTTCAATTCTTGCTGGATGAATTCTTCCATCCTTAATTAATGTTTCAATTGTTACTCTTGCAATTTCTCTTCTAAGTGGATCAAAACTTGATAATACTATTGCCTCTGGAGTATCATCAATAATTAAATCTACACCTGTAACAGCTTCGATAGTACGAATATTACGTCCTTCACGACCTATTATTCTACCTTTCATATCCTCATTAGGTAATGAAACTACAGTAACTGTTTGTTCCCCCGCAACTTCACTTGCATATCTTTGCATAGATGATACAAGCATGCTTTTAGCAGTTTTATCAATTGTTAATTTTGCTTCTGCTTCTTTATCCTTTATAAGTGCTGCAATCTCTAAAGAAATTTCATCTTCTACTTTTTTAAGTAAAATTTCTCTTGCTTCTTCTTTAGAATAACATGCAATTTTTTCTAGTAATTCGCTTTGTTGTTTCTTTATTTCCTCCACTTTTGCTTCTTCTTCTTGGATAACATTTTGTTTATTAATTAAATTATTTTCTTTTTCTTCAAGTGAACTTTCACGATTTTCTAAAGATTGTTCACGTCTATCAATACTTTCTTCACGTGTATATAATCTTTTTTCAGTTTCCTTCAATTCATCTTTTTTCTCTTTAATTTCCTGTTCTGTTTCATCCTTAAGTTGCTTAATTTCTTCTTTAGCTTCAGCTAATGTATCTTTCTTTAATTTATCTGCATCGCTTTGAGCTTTATTTATAATGTCATCAGCCTTTTTTAAAGCTTTAACACCTTTTATATAATTAAATATAAACATTGCAATTATTCCAACAACAATTCCTAAAAGGATTAGCAAAATGGAGATTAAAATATCTGGCACAATATTTCCTCCATTTCTATATTATTCGAAAGTAGTAAATTAATTTACCACTCTACTTTATTATAAATTGATTTTACTTATTTTGTCAATAAAAAAGTGATTATAAAAATCACTCATTTTATTCTTCAGATTGTGTTGGTACATCTCCTACTTCTTGGAAATGTTTTCTAATTGCTTTATCTATTTCTGCACGTTGTTTTGGATTATTTTTTAACCACTCTTTAGTATTCTCTTTTCCTTGTCCAACTTTCTCGCCTTTATATGAATACCATGCTCCACTTTTTTCAATAATATTAGATAAAGCTCCTAAGTCTACTAATTCACCTAATGCAGACACACCTTCACCATACATAATATCTACAGTACATGTTTTAAATGGAGGAGCCATTTTATTTTTTACAACTTTAATATTTGCTTTACTACCAATTATATTTGTTCCTTGTTTAATTTGTTCTCCACGTCTTATTTCTAATCTTACAGATGCATAGAATTTTAATGCTCTACCACCTGGAGTTGTTTCAGGATTACCAAACATAACACCTACTTTTTCACGTAATTGGTTAATAAATATACATACTGTATTTGTTTTATTAATTATACCTGATAATTTTCTTAAGGCTTGACTCATTAATCTTGCTTGTAAACCAACATGTGAATCTCCCATTTCACCTTCAATTTCTGCTTGAGGAACTAAAGCGGCTACAGAGTCAATAACTATAACACTTATTGCACCACTTCTAACTAAAGCTTCACATATTTCTAATGCTTGTTCACCATTATCTGGTTGACTTAATAATAAATCATCAATATTTACTCCTATTTTGGAAGCATATGTAGGATCTAATGCATGTTCTGCATCTATGAATGCTACTCTTCCACCTAATTTTTGTGCTTCAGCTATTGCATGCAATGCAAAAGTAGTTTTACCACTAGATTCAGGTCCATATATTTCTATTATTCTACCTTTAGGATAACCACCTATCCCTAAAGCTAAATCAAGTGATAAAGATCCACTAGGTATTACATCTATTTTTTGATGTGGATGATCACCTAATTTCATTACTGCCCCTTTTCCAAATTGTTTTTCAATATCTAACATTACTTGTTCTAATGTCTTATCTGCAGTTGTTTTTCCTGCCATAATGCTGCCTCCAATCATTTACAAGTTAATTATACTATAGCGTTTTTTTGTTGTCAATAGTTTTTACAAACATTTGTTCGTTATCTAATAATTATATGATTTTTTCTTGCCTTTTCTATTGTAGTAAAGCTTTAATATAATAGAAAATATAATTAAATACACTACATTTGAAATTATAGAACTATAAAAACTTTTAAAAACTATATCCCATGAAAATTTATAATCATTAATCAAAATTACACAAGTATAAGATATAATTCTATACATAAAAATTATAATTGTAGTACATATTAATGAACTAATTATATTGTATGGTATAAATCTAAAATATAATAAAATAATTAAACTTAATATAACAAAAAGTATTGTATATAAAAGAGGTGTTTGAGTATATATAATGTCGTAACAAAATCCAAGTAAAAATGCAAAATAAATTAATTTATGTTTTTTTATTATAAAAGGATAAATAACAACTAAACTAGTTAAAGAAAACAATGAAATTAATAAACTATTTTTTTCAACAAGTAAAGAAAATATACCATCAAATATAAAAGAAAGAATAGAAAGTAATATCATTCTTTATCTACCTTTCTTTTTAAAATCATAACACTAGAAAGATTTTCAAAATCTACTGATGGTTTTACTTCTACAATTTTTCCTAAATCAAAATTATCTGTTGTAGTATTATTTACATATCCTATTAATATTCCACTAGGAAAATTATCTCCTAAACCTGTAGTTGTAACCATTGCTTTTTCTGGTATATTTCCTGAATAACTTATACCTTCTATGTTATATACATTCTTTTTAGAATCATAACCAATAAGTAATCCGTTAGCACTCTTACCTTTACCTAAATCTATTTTAACTGATACTTTATTTTTTAAAGTCTTAGTAGTTAATAATTGAACATTAGATGAATGATTACTAACTTCTGAAATATAACCTATAACTCCCCCATTTATAATTACTGCCATTCTAGGTTCTATTCCATCTTTTTCACCTTTATTTATTACAATCTTATCATACCAATATCCAACATCTCTACTAACTATCGAAGCATTAACTACATCATAATCAGTTAAACTTGATTTAATTTCTAACATATCTTTTAATTCTTTATTTTCTTTTTCTAACTCATTAATTCTTGCCTCATTAAATTCAAATTTTTCACTTTTTTGTTGCAATGCCTTATATTTTTTATATATTTCTTCTTTCTCTTTATTTACTTCTATTTTATCTTTAGTAAATTTTATAGGAGCATATATAGTTTCTTGCATAAATACACCAATATCTTTTACTTTTTTCTCTATAAAATTTAACTTTCTCTCTTTTTTTATTGAATAACCAGTAAATATTACAACTGAAATTGAAATAATAAATATAATAGCAAATCTAATATACGATTTTCTTTTATCTTGTCTATATCCTCTCATATAAATCACCTATCAATTATTTATTATACTAAATGTAAAAATGTTTTTAAAGTTAAATATCACCATTTTCTAAAAAACTATAGTAGTTATTACTACCTATTATTAAATGATCTATAACCTTAACTCCTAATATATTACCTACATTAACTAATGTTTTTGTAATATTAATATCTTCTATACTTGGTACTAAATTATTTGATGGATGATTATGTACACATATTATTGCAGATGCACTATAGCTATATGCTTCTTTAAATATTTCTCTTGGATGAACAACACTATAATTAATTGTACCTATAAATAATAATTTTTCATGTACTATCCTTTTAGAATTATCTAAATATACACAATAAAAATATTCTTGTTTAGTATCTTTTAATAAATTTTTATAATATTCATATACAATATTTGAACTATTTAATTTTTTATTAATTATACTTGGCACATAATTATTAATTCTTTTACCCAATTCAATGGCAGCCAACAAAATACAACTTTTTTTCATACCAATACCCTTTATACTTGTTAAAATTTTATAATTAGTATTCTTTAAATCAGATATACTATTAAATTCTTTTAATAATATGGATGCTAATTCTTTAGCTGAATATTTAATAGTACCTGTATGAATAAGTATAGCAAGTAACTCTTCATTAGATAAGGTGGATACTCCATTATTTATTAACTTTTCAAATGGTCTTTCTTCTATAGGCAGTTCTTTAATCTTTACTACCATTTATAACTAACTCCTCATATTTAGATAATATTTGACTACATACTTCTCCTATAACAGTTAAATCATTTGTATTTTCAATTAATTTATCAGCATTCTTAAGATACTCTATATACTCATTACTATTAATAACATATTCCTCTGTAGAAATATCATAATTCAAACTTTTAAAATAATTTACTAATTTATTCATATTATTTTTATCCATAGTAATACCTATATATACTACATACTTATCATCTTTTTTTGAATATATATAATTAGTTAATACTATAGTCTTTTTTTCTAATTCTTCTAAAGATTTATATTCGCCATATTTGATAAAGTATGCTGTTGTACCCATTTTAGGTGCTACTTTAATACTAGTATAACTATTATATTCTTTTAAAACCGTCTTACCTAGAAATAAACCTACTAGTAATCCTAAAAAACATGATACTAAATATTTTTTCATTTTATCACCAATTCTAATATAATATTTTAACTTGTCTAAATTTGTCGATATGACATAAAAAAATTAACATAAAAAAATATTTATCTCAATTATCAGTTTTTTATTTTTATTATATATAAATATATAAAAAATGAAGAATCATTTAATATTCTTCATTTTTTTAATATAATTTATTACATTTCATCATTATCAGCATATTTTGCTAAAACTTCACGAGGTTTTGAACCATTTTGTGGTCCTACTATTCCACGTTGTTCTAGTAAATCAATACAACGTGCAGCTCTATTATATCCTAATCTAAATCTACGTTGTATTAATGATGTACTAGCTTTACCTTGTTCAATTACAAAATCTACGATTTCATTATACAATGGTTCTTCATCTGCATCTCTAGCATCTCTAACTGCCTTACCTTCAGGTATTGTATCACTAGCTCTTGCTTCTTCTTCATCCATTGTTAATGTTTCATCATAATGTGCTTTTTGTTGTTTACAAACAAAATCTACTATAGCTTTTGTTTCATC
>CADBNE010000039.1 GCA_902795975.1 uncultured Erysipelotrichaceae bacterium | reverse complement strand
TTATAGTGGTAATCTTTCTTATTAGCTCCTACTACAAAGTTAACCATGTTATTTACTTCATTATCCATAACAACTGGAATCTTTAAATCTATTGGTCCAACAAATCCAATATATGTTCCAAGTTTCTTTTCTACTACATCTTTTTCAGCAAGTTCTACTGAAGTAGTATTAAGAAGCTTACATAATTTACTTTCATTAACAACTGAATCTTCTTTAAGCATAACTGCATAATATTTATCTTCTGCAGTTTTATATATTAATGTTTTAACTTCTTTAGTTTTAGCTTCTGGTAAACATTAAATTAGTTTTTCTCTTGTAGTAGCATCTTTAGTTAAAACTAAATCTTTTTCTAATGGAGTTTCATTTGATTTATCATCAACAAATACGCATTCACATACATCCATATTTGATGCAAAATCACATCTATCACATAAAACTAAAGTATCTTCTCCAATATCAGTAATAGCTTGGAATTCTTCTGATAAAGAACCACCCATAGCACCAACATCAGATCTAACTATTTTATAGTCTATACCTAATCTACCAAATATTTTCTTATAAGCATTAAACATAGCAGCATAACTATTATCTAAAGATTCTTCATCTTTATCAAATGAATATGCATCTTTCATTAAGAATTCTCTAACTCTTATAAGACCATATCTTGGCCTTGGTTCATCTCTAAATTTAGTTTGTATTTGATATAGAGTAAATGGTAAATCTGAATAAGAATTTACTTTGCATTTAGCAGCTATAGTAAATAATTCTTCATGTGTAGGTCCTAAACAATAATTTTTATTAAATCTATCATTTAATCTAAACATATCTTTACCAAATGCATCTAATCTATTTGCACTAGCATATACATCAGCAGGTATTAATGCAGGCATAAGAAGTTCTGATGCACCGGCATTATCCATTTCTTCTTTAATTATCTTTTGAATATTTTCTAGTACTTTATATCCTAGTGGCATAAACATATATATACCTGATGAAGTTTTCTTAAGCATACCTGCTCTAACAAGTAAGTTACCAGATACACTATCTTCATCTTTTATGTTTTCTCTAATAGTATAAAAATAACTATTTTTTAATTTCATATAAAATCACTTCCACATAAAAATTATATCAAATATACGTATTTATTACAATAAAAAAAGAATAAGCATTACTTATTCTTTTTACTCTTATAAACTTCATTAATAACAACATATAGTATTAAGATTATACCTAATGCTAGTACTGCAATTAATAGAGCTAAGTTATTAAATAATCTAGTAAGTTCAATAACTATAGTTACAATCATGTATGTAACACCAAATGTAACTAAATATCTATATTTCTTTATTATACCTATAAAGATATATCCTAAAGATAATGCTAAAGAAATAATTGTTCCAATTGTTGTTGCATTAAATGCAATCATAGAGAATACAATTAATGGCCATAATATAACATGAAATCTTGCTTTGTCACTCATCTTAAAGTAGAATGTCATAACAAATAAGTATATTATAAATGGAATAATTATTAATTGATTTTCTATACCAGTTGAATAACTTAAAGCATAATCATAATATGGTATTAAACATACTGTAGATAATATGATAATTGTACCTGCTTTTTCTCTTCCTGTTAATCCAAATATAACAAGTACAGTCATATAAATGAATAATGTAATTATTGTACTTATCAATGTTACTTCGATTATTGCATTAATAATTAAGAATATTAATATTAATCCAACCATTTCAGCTATAATTCTAAATGGTTTAGTATTATTAAATAAACAAATTGATACAAAGTTAATTACAAATAATATACCAATTAAACTAATAACTACATATTGAGTATAACTAGTTATTGTTAGCGATAATATTAGTGATAATATTTGACCAGTATATAAGTAGAATTTACTTAATACTTTCTTACTTGTTCTAAGAATAATACCTACTACTATAGCTATTAATGAAATACATGCAAATATAATTCTTATATCAATATCAAATAAGTATTGAACATTTAATAATGATATTGCTAGAACTATAAATGTAATTATATTTAAGAAAGATAAACTTTCTGTGAATGATACATATATAAATAGTATTACTAATAATACATTTAAGAATATTATATAAATAAATGATGTTCCATAAGTACACATAAACATAGAAACAATTAATGATCCTAATGCATATATATAATAAACTTTATTTAATGGTTTTTTAAATGCTTTTAAGAACATATAAACTACTAAGAATATTGATGCTAGTATTAATAAAATAAATACATTTGGAACATCAATAAAGTATTTAATAAATCCAAATATTATAAATATACATGATAATGGAATAAGTCCATCTGATATCCATTTGAATTTTTCAATAAATCTATTAATTATATTAAATCCTAGTACTATAATACCTACTATACCCATAGCTAGATAGTAATCTATATCATAG
>CADBNE010000038.1 GCA_902795975.1 uncultured Erysipelotrichaceae bacterium | reverse complement strand
TTAGATTTAGTTGAAATGGAAATTCGTGATTTATTAAATGAATACGGATTCGATGGAGATAACACTCCAGTAATCAGAGGTTCTGCTTTAAAAGCTCTTGAAGGAGATCCTAAATATGAAGCTAAAATCTTAGAATTAATGGATGCAGTAGATAATTGGATTGAAACTCCAGTAAGAGATACTGATAAACCATTCTTAATGCCTATTGAAGAGGTTATGACTATCACTGGACGTGGAACTGTTGTTACAGGACGTGTTGAACGTGGTATCTTAAAATTAAATGACGAAGTTGAAATCGTTGGTTTAAAAGAAACTAAGAAATCAGTAGTTACTGGTATCGAAATGTTCCGTAAATCATTAGATTCAGCTGAACCAGGAGACAATGCCGGAGTATTATTACGTGGTATTGGTCGTGAAGAAGTTGAACGTGGACAAGTATTAGCTAAACCAGGTAGTGTTACACCACATACTAAGTTTAAAGCTCAAGTATACGTTTTAAGTAAAGAAGAAGGAGGACGTCATACACCATTCTTCTCAAATTACCGTCCACAATTCTATTTCAGAACAACTGACGTTACAGGTGTTATCGAATTACCAGAAGGTGTTGAAATGGTAATGCCAGGTGATAACGTTGATATGACTGTTGAATTAATAGCTCCAATCGCTATCGAAAACGGAACTAAGTTCTCAATTCGTGAAGGTGGTAGAACTGTTGGTTCAGGAAATATTTCTGAAATCATTGAATAATTTAATTAAAAGTAAATCATATGATTTACTTTTTTTATTGTAAAAATCAAGATATAGTGATACAATTAAAATGTAGAATAGGAGGAATAAAGAGTGGATAACGAAGTAAAAGAAGAAGTAAAAGTTGAAACAAAAAAGAAAGGTAATGGATTATTTACATTATTTGCATGTATTATGACAGGTGTTATAGTATTTTTAGCTACTAATGTAGGTCAAAAAGCATCAAAGGTAGTAGACCCAGATACTAATGGTGGAAGTAAAGAAAGTAATGTTACTTCAAATGTAGAAAGCAATACTACATCAAACGTAGAAAGTAATGTTACTTCAAATGTAACTAGTAATGTTGTAGATACTACTGTTTCAGAAGTTGAAAAATCTTATATTAATGATAAAATATCTTTAATCTTTGGTGGCGAAAAAGTAAAAGGAAAACAATTAGTTGCATCAAGTAATTCAAATGTTTGGAATGATTTTTTTGATGGTAAAGTTAATGAAGTATTATTGCAAAAATATTTAATCGCTAATTTTACATCTTATGATTTTGTACCTTATACTGCTACTAATGGTAAAATAAGTGCTGCATATAAAGATATGGTAAAAAACAATATGAATAATGGTGTAGAAGCATTACCACAAGCTAAATTAGCAGAATTATATAAGAAATTAACTGGAAAAGAAATGACACAATATGTAGATTTACCTATTGGATGTCCAATATATGCATATGATAGTGTTAATAAGGTATATATTAATGTTCCAGGATGTGGTGGTTCAACAGCGCAAGGTGGTGTATATGTTTATTTCGATAATTATACTAAATCAGATAATAAAATAATTGTAAGTACTTATGTTGCAAGCTTTACTACTGAATTAGAAGCTGATCTTCGTATTTTTAGTGGTGAAAAACAATATAAGAAACTTCCATATAATACAAAATTTAGTATTGATGAAACAAATAAAACAGCATTTCCTAAATATAATATAACATTTACAAAATCAACTGATGGACAATATTATTTCAATTCTGTTGCTAAAGCTAACTAAAATAAAAAAGATGAAAAATTATTTTTCATCTTTTTTTACTAACTTTCTTATAGGTGCTGCATTTCTATATATAGTATATAATGGATAATTTGTTACTAATTCAAAATCACCAGCATATTCTATACAACTTGAATTAAATTGCATTTTAAATTTATTTAAATCACTAAATTCGCTTTCAATAGCAGGATTTGTCATACCACCTAAATTTAATTCAGTATATCCATCAGTAGCATATTTTTCCATTAATTTCCATATTAATATATATTTTGGACATAAGTTTTTAAACTCTTTATTATATCCATCTAATAAAACATATGCTTGATTATTACATTTAATAACCATTGCTGAAGCTATAACAATTCCATTAGGATAATCTCGTAATAAGTTAGTAGCATATACTAATTGGTTCTTAATAGCAGATAATTTATTATCTTCAATTATTTTTTTACTAATTACATCATTATTAGCTTTACCTTGTACTTTAAATACTTCATCATTAGCTTTATTACAAATATCCATTTGTTTTTGATATTCTTTTTGAGTATTAACTAAGAATATTTTTGGTTCTAATTGTACATAGAATACATCTACACTTTTTGAATCATTATAATATTTATATATAGCTTCAACAAATTCTTTACTAAATTTTCTTTTTTCTCTTAATTCATCAAATATTATATCAAGATTTTTTTCTATACCCTTATATACTCTTAACCCAGCAAGATCACAATTAGCTATATTATTTTTTGTATCATTATCTAATGTATTAAACATTTCTTGAGTATCTTTATTTAAGTTAGCAATAGCTTCAAATCTTGGTTTATAACTTTCAAATAAATTATTATATCCTAAATGATAATATTTTAATTCTTTAAGAATATTAAATATATTATCATAGTCAGGATTAATCATTTCTTCATTTTTATATGGTGTATTTTTTTCTTTTATAATTAATGGAGATATTTTAATTGCCATTACACTCTTTTTCTTTAAAAATTCTTTTATACGATTTGTAAATTCAGTTAATAGTTCCTTATTAGTATAATCTATTAAGAAACCTCTTGGAGCATAAGCATATTTAAATTGACCAAGCTTTTCTATTAAAATTAAACTTGCAGCAACTATTTCATTACTTTCATTTATTAAACCTAAAAATATTGGTTCTTGTTCTTGTGTATTCATAGTTAAACCATATTCTGTAGTTTGATACAAAGATTTTAAATAAAAATTATTTGTAAAGTTTTTAAATTCTTCATTTGTAAGTTCTCTTAATTCCATACAATCAACCTCACATTTACGAATTTATTATATCATATTACATATTTTTTTTATAGTAAACTAGTTGAAAAAAGTATTAATTTATTATATACTTAAATAGTAGAATAGGAGGATAGAAATGGAAAACGAAGTAAAAGTTGAAACAAAAAAGAAAGGTAATGGATTATTTACAT
>CADBNE010000037.1 GCA_902795975.1 uncultured Erysipelotrichaceae bacterium | reverse complement strand
TATGTTTATCATGTTCAATAATACCTTCTTCAGCATTAATAACTATACAACATACATCAGATCTATCTATAGCTTTCATACTACGTAGTAAACTATATCTTTCTACACTTTCATATACTTTACCTTTTTTACGCATACCAGCTGTATCTATAACTACATATTCTTTACCATGATATGTAAATGGAGTATCAATAGCATCTCTTGTAGTACCTGCTACATTAGATACTATTACTCTATCTTCATTAAGTAATGCATTAACTAAACTACTTTTACCTACATTAGGTCTTCCAATAATAGAAAATTTAACAGTATTAACATATTCTTCTTCTATTGGTTCAAATTCACTTACTATTTCTTCTAATAATTCAAATATACCAATATTATGTTCACCACTAACTTTTAAATATTTTTCAAAACCTAATTCATAAAATTCATATTCAGTTTCACTTATTTTATTACTATCACATTTATTAATTGCTACAATAACTTTACTATTACTTTTCATTAACATATCACGTACAGCAAAGTCATTAGCAGTTAATCCTTCTTTTGCATCTACAACAAATACAATTACATCAGCCTCATCTATAGCAAGTTCTGCTTGTACTTTTATTTCATCATTAAATGCTGCATCTTCTAAATCAATACCTCCAGTATCAATTAAATGAAATTTATAATCATTATATTCTACATTTCCATATATTCTATCTCTAGTAATACCAGGAGTATCTTCTATGATAGATATTTTTTTTCCAACTAATCTATTAAATATAGTACTTTTACCTACATTAGGTCTACCTAAAAGTGCTACTACAGGTTTTTTCATAATATCAGTCCTTTCCTTGACATAGTATATCATGAAAAGACATATTTTTCAAAACTTATTTACTTCTTTTTTTCTAAACATTTATTAATAGAATTACTTATTACTTTAGATAAACATTCTATTAAAAAATCTATCTCTGTTGGTGTTACTACTAAATCATTTTCTTTAACTTTTTTACACTTAGTTAACTCTAATACTAATGTATTAGCACTTACTACTGTAGGTACACCTATAGCTATAACATCTACACCTAATTTATCTTTATTAATTACTCCTCTATTATTTCCTATACCACTACCTGGAGATATACCAGTATCTGTTATTTCTATAGTTTTATTCAATCTATCTAAAGATGAGCTAGCTAATGAATCTATTAATATAACTATATTAGGTTTAATACTATTTACTATACTTTTTATAATAGTACTAGTTTCTATACCTGTTTTAGCATACACACTAGGTTTAATAGAACATACTCTACTATATTTACTATCTAATAATCCCAATTCATATATATGATTAGTAACTAATATATTATCAGCTACTTTAGGCCCTAATGAATCTGGTGTAGAATCTATATTACCTAATCCTATTACTAATATTAAATCATTATTATTTATATTTATATAATTACATAATTCTTTATATAACACATTTGTTACATTCTTCTGATTATTATTATCAGTTATATCTTTAAACTCAATAGTTGTATAATTACCAATACTTTTATTTATTATTTTACTACATATATCATCTACATATATTTTTGTTATTTTTATACCATTTTTTTTACTAATATTTAATTCAATATTAGCATTATTATTTTCTATTCTTTCTAAAGTTAAATCAGTATAAAGATTATATTTTGATAAATCTATTTCATGTTTCATTAAATCACCATTAATATTTTTAACAAAAACACTTATTTTATTTGCATTTTTAATATAATTTTGCTAAAATATGTATGTATGTGACTTGGAGGTGAATATTATGCCAAACATGAAAAATGCTGAAAAAAGAATTTTAGTTAATGCTAAAAAAGAAGAAAATAATAATAAATACGAAGCTAGTATGAAAAATTCAATTAAAAAAGTTGAAAAAGCTGTAGCTAGTAAAAATAAAGAAGAAGCTCAAGCAGCTTTAAAATCAGCTATTAAAAATATTGATAAAGCTGTTAAAAACGGTGTTACAAGTAAAAATACATGTGCACGTAATAAATCACGTTTAACAAAAAAAGTAAATGAAATGGAATAAAATGTTCCATTTTTTTTATTATATGTGATACAATAATTATGGTGATAATATGAAAAAGAGCAAAATTAGTATCATATTCAATATTCTCTTTTTTGTATTTATAATTGTTGTCATTATATATAATGAACAAATCTCTACATTTATAGTTAATAAATATATTTATAATAAAAATACAACAATAGAAATAAACAAGAATGAATATGCATTAAATAGAAATTATAAATTTGTTCAAATAACAGATGACTTTGTTGCTAAAGATTATCAACATTTACTAAATATAGTATATACAATATTAGATAGTGGCGCAGATGAAGCCTACTTCTATTGTGATGATAAATATGAAACATGTCTATCAGATATAGATAGAATAATACCAGCTGATAATTCAAATAGTTCTTATGATATTTTATCAGACATAAATAATATGGTTCATCCATATAATTCATATAAAAAATTAACTGTTGTAATGAATAATTATGGAAAAGTAGTATTAAAAGTTAATAAGCAATATAATAAAAATCAAATAAATTATATTAATTCAGAAATTGATAAAATTATTAAAAAAAATATTAAACCAAATATGTCAGATAAAGATAAGATAAAAGCATTTCATGATTACATTATAAATACTACAAGATATGATAAAAAAAGAGCAAATGATATGTATAGTAAAGAATATAAAAATAGTGAAAGCCATACTGCTAATGGACTTTTAAAGAACCATATAGCGCTTTGTGGTGGATATAGTGACATTATGTCTATATATTTATCTAAAATAAATATTCCTAATATGCGTATATCTGCTGATAAACACGTATGGAATCTTGTAAATATTAATGGTCAATGGTTACATTTAGATGCTACATGGGATGATCCTGTAACTAACACAGGTTCTCAAATCTTATTACATGACTATTTCTTAATTAATACTACTACATTAAAAAAGAAAGATACAAAAGAACATAATTTTAATACAAATATATATTTAGAAGTAAAATAACAAGGAATATCTCCTTGTTATTTTTATTATTCATTTTCATGTATTTCTTTTATTTTAGCTTCTATTCTATTACCATATTCAATAGATTCATCATATACAAATTCCAATTTAGGTATATGTCTTACTTCTATTCTATCAGCTAAAGTTTTTCTAATAAAACCACTAGCATTCTCTAATGCTTTCATAGTTTCATTTCTTTTTTCATCATTTAATACTGTTACATAGATTTTAGAAAAACTTAAATCAGAAGTCGTTTTAACAGCAGTAACTGTTACAAATTCGATACCTCTATCTTTTACTTCTCTTTCAAGTATCATACTAACTTCTCTCATAATTATATTATTTAAACGTTCAATTTTTAAACTCATTAAATCACCCTCTTCAGTTATGACTAGTATATCATATTTTTGTATAATAAAAAAGACTATTATCTAGCCTTTTCTACCATATCATATGATTCAATAATATCTCCTTCTTTGATATCATTAAAGTTACTAATTGTAATACCACATTCTAATCCTTTTTTAACTTCTTTAACAGAATCTTTTTCTCTTTGGATAGAACCAATAGTACCATCATATA
>CADBNE010000036.1 GCA_902795975.1 uncultured Erysipelotrichaceae bacterium | reverse complement strand
TTAACAGAAGAAGAATTAGATAATGATGTAAAACAATCTTTAAAATTTGGATTTAAAACAATGGCTTATCCATTTGGAGCATATAATAATGTAATTCAAAAAAAATTAAAAGATAATGGATATTTATTAGCATTTACTTTTGGTGAAAAAACATATGGATATGCTACAAGAAAAAGTAATCAGTATGCTATTAATCGAATTAAGATTGATGGTAAAGATAATTTAAGGTCATTTGTTAAATGGTTAAGTTATTAAAATATATAGTTAGTGTAAACAATTTAAAATTAGTCTTAAAGACTAATTTTTTTTATTATTACTATGTTATAATTATTTAAGGTGAGTATATGAATAAAAAGAAAAAAAGAAAGATAAAAAAAGAAGTATATATTATTATTCCAATATTGATTGGATTAATAATTTTAATTATATGTTTATTACCAAGAGGTAATAATTCTAAAAAAGATAATAAGAAAAGTAATGTTAAAGTAGAAAAAAAAGAAGAATTACCTAATATTAAAGTTGTAGATTTAAAATCCGAATCAAGACCTATTGCTATTATGTATAATAATATATCAACAGTATGGGGCAATCAAGCAGGATTACAAGATGCATATTTAGTATATGAAATTATAGTTGAAGGTGGATATACTAGATTAATGGCAGTATTTAAAGATGTAGATTTAGATAGAATTGGATGTATAAGAAGTTCAAGACCATATTTCTTAGATTATGTACTAGAAAATGATGCTTTATATATTCATTTTGGGGCAAGTAAACAGGCTTTATCTGATATTAAAACATTAGGAATAAATAATATAAATTTTATAAATTATAATGCAGGATATTGGAGAGATAAATCTCTTAATTTATCAATAGAACATACAGCCTATACTTCTTCAAAAAGAATTAGTAAGGGTATTGAAGATTATGAATATAGAAATACTAGTAAAAATAAACCAGTATTGAATTATACTGATAAAGAAATAGATTTATCTAAGAAAGATGGTGCTATAAAAGCAGATAAAGTATTCATAGGATATTCAACTGTAAGAAATACATCATATATATATGATAGTGAAAATAAGTCATATTTAAGAAGTCAAGGTACAGCACGTGGTACTTATGAACATATAGATGGTGTAACAAATAAACAATATACTGTTAAAAATATTATTACATATAAAGTTAAAAATAAATCAATAGATAGTAAAGATAGACAAGAGTTAGAAAATATAGGTAGTGGAGATGGATATTATATTACCAATGGATATGCTGTACCTATAAAATGGAGTAAAAAGAGTAGAGATAGTAAAACAATATATACTTATAATGATGGTAGTGAAATTAAAGTTAATGATGGTAATACATTTATTCAAATACAACCTAGTAAAGAAGAATTAACTATAGAATAAATTATTACATATAATAAATTTGGTTTATGATTATTGTTTATGATATAATGTTAAAGGTTAGGAGATGGAATATGCCAAATTATAAAGAAGATATACAATATATGAATATTATTAGGCATATTATTAATAATGAAGATTTCATGGTACTAAAGGATGTTAAACATCATAATATAACTAGATTAGATCATTCCTTAAAAGTATCATATTATTCATATAAAATAAGTAAATTATTACATTTAGGGTATGAAGAAACAGCGAGAGCTGGATTATTACATGATTTTTATTTAGAACAAATAGATGAACAAGAAAAAATAAAAGATAAAATTTTGTTATTTTCTACTGAACATCCTAAAACTGCAGTTAATAATTCATTAAAATATTTTGATTTATCAGATAAAGAAATTGATATTATCAAAACACATATGTTTCCATCTAGTTTTGCAATACCTAAATATATGGAAAGCTGGATAGTAAGTATAGTTGATAAATTTGTAAGTACTAAAGAATTTGGCTATAAATTTCATCAAAGATTACTACTTGCAAAAACATATTTATACGTATTAGTAGTTGTATCATTCTTTAAATAGAATATACAACTTTTATGTCCTCATAGTTTAATTGGATAAAACAAATCTCTCCTAAAGATTAGCTGGGGGTTCGATTCCCTCTGGGGACACCATTTTAATTCTTATTAATTAAGAATTTTTTTATTTATATTTTACTCATTTAAATATAAATGGTATAATATAAATTGATAATAGGTGATAAGATGGAAAAAATTGATATAGAAAAAGAAGAATTAGTTGATGAAGAAAAAATATCTAAAATAGATATTCAAATAGAAGAACTTAAAAATAAGAAAGATTTTGTTAATGATGATAGTACACCATTAAGTACTCAAAAACAAACTTTAGCTAATTTAATTAGTATAAGATATTTAGAATTATTAAAAGATAAATATAAAGTAATATATAATTTTCAAAAGAAAAATGATCATGGGTTTTATTCCATTAAATCATCTAATGAAGAATTACAAAAAGTAACTAATTCTATTACTTTAGTATATAAATTATCATATTTAATAGATTTTTCTTATTATAATGCTACATCAATAAAGTATTCTATAATTGATGATTTAAAAAATGTTAATATGATAATTACTTACATATTAGATGAATTACCTAATGATAATTATTATAAAAATATTATAGATTCTTTAAAAAAGACAGATAATAATTTTAATCATAATTGTGATGAAATATTAAAAAAAGAAACTAATAATATTGGTAGAGAAATTAAAGAAATTAAACAAGTTAATCAAGAATTAATGACTAAACATATAATATCTAAAAATATATTTGATATGGTAAAAGAATATTTAGATATGATTAGTAATAATAGTAAAAAAAATAAAATAGATAATGAATTAAAAGATGAAATAACTAATGAGTTTATTAATCCTAATTCAAATGATTACTATGATAAAATTAAAAGATTAAATGATATAGAAAATAATTTTAATAATATAGATGAAAAATATAGAAAAGCTATAAAAAAATATGATATAGCTAAATCATTAGAAATATTAGAAAAATTAGAATATTTATATACAATAAAAAAATATATAAAAACATTAAGTATTAAACAAAAAAATATATTAAGAAGTTTTAGTAAAAAACAATTATTTTTTGCCTATATGAAGTATTTAGAAGAATTAGTATGCCAAATAGATAAAGATATTTTACTTGGAAGAGAAGAATTAGAAAAGAATAATATATCTGAATATATAGAATTATTTGATTTAATAAATTCTTTAATTACATTTGATAAAGAAATAAAATCATATGAAAATAAAATATCTAATACTAATGTTGATACAGAAATAATTTCATATAATAACAAAATAACAGCATTTACAATTAAGAAAAGAAGAGTAGATATAAGCTTACTAAAAAATAGATTCTTTGATAGTTCATTAATAGATAAAACTATGGAAATATCTAAATCTAATGAAAATAGTTTTGAATTAACATCAAATATAGATGATGAAATAAGAAAGTGTAATGAATCATTAAGTAAGTGCTACGATAATATTGAAGATAAAGAATTAATGGATAATTTATATAATCAATATGTATCTGAAAATCTACAAGGAACTATTGATTTTGCTGAGTATTTAATTATTAAAAACAATTATATTGGTGCTAAATTATATACTTTAAAAAATAAATTATTAGATTTAGTATATTCTAAATATATTCAAAGTGATATGGATATATCTTTTGCTGAATATTTAAATTCTAATCCAATATTAAATATAGATGATATTATTACCGATTATGAAATAACTGAATTTGAAAAAAGTAAAGTAAAAGATAAAACTAAAGAAAAAAAGAATATTTAAATATTCTTTTTTTGATATAATTATATTGGTGGTTACAATGAAAAAGAAAATAGTTATATTAAGTATATTATTAATATTTGTTAGTATAATAATATATATATTATACTTATTTAATATAATTCCACATAAAAAATATACTAATGAACATTTTAAAATAGATACATATCGTAGTACTATTGATAAAGATAATGATGGAATAGATGATCAAACAGATATATTAAATAATGTAAGAAACTATATTAAAACTAAGCCAAAATATTTAAGTAAATATTATGGAACAGGATATCCTGATGATGATCATGGAGTATGTACTGATGTAGTAGCATTTGGACTTAAAGATGCTGGATATGATTTAAGAGAACTTGTAAATGAAGATATTAAGAAAAATAGAGATTCTTATAATATAGAGGTTATTGATAAGAATATTGATTTTAGAAGAGTTCAAAATCTAAGAGTTTATTTCAAAAATAATTCTGTTGAATTAACTACAGATTTAAAACAAATAAAAGAGTGGCAGGGTGGAGATATAGTTATATTTGATAAACATATTGGTATAGTATCAGATAAAAGAAATTATAAAGGAATACCATTTTTAATACATCATAATAAGTCTTCACAAAATCATGGTTATGAAGAAGATGTATTAAGTAATTATAAAATTACTGGTCACTATAGAGTTAGTTAGTATTTTCAATTAACTTAGTTATTAATTCTTTATAAGTTATTTTATGTTTACTTATTAACATAGGAAACATGCTTATATCTGTAAAACCAGGTATAGTATTTATTTCATTTAAGTATATATTATTATCTTTAATAAAAAAATCTATACGAGAGTAATTATCTAATTCTAATATATTGAATACTGTAATACAGTATTCTTTTATTTTATTGATTATAGTACTATCAATATTAGGATATAAATTAGAAACTATATTACTATTATTATATTTAGTATCATAGTCATATAATGTATTATTTAACTCTATAGTACCAATTTCTATTATTAATTCATTATTATCTTTTAAACATGCACATTCTACTTCTATAGGACTATCTATATATTTTTCTATAATTATTTTTTTATCATATTTATATGCCTCTTTAACATATTTATTTAATTCATAATCATTATTAGCTTTATGTATACCAATAGAAGAACCTCCATTAATAGGTTTTATAATTATAGGATATTCAATATTAATATTATTACTATATACTTGATAAGGTACTATAGGTATATTATAATTACTTAGTATTTCTTTAGTACGTAGTTTATCCATACATATATAACTACTTCCACATTTACTTCCTACATATTTAATATTAAATAAATCTAACATACCTTGTAATTTACCATCTTCTCCACCATAACCATGTATAATAGGAAATACTATATCATACTGTTTAATAAAATTTATTATATTAAGTATTTCTTTATTATTATGTAACCATATATTATCTTTAGTTATGTAAATACTATCTACTATATATTTATTAGTATCTATATTATTGATTATATTATTATAGGATTTTATTGATATATCATGTTCATACGATTTACCACCATATATAATTAATATTTTTTTCAATATATCACCTAATAAAATATATTAATAATATGATATAATTATTACTGAGGTATTTAATATGGTTAATGATAAAAGAAAGATATATTTGGTATTAACATATACAGGAACTATGCTTGCTAAGTTAATAAAATATTATACTCATTCTGAATTTTCACATGTATCAGTTGCTTTAGATGAACAATTAGAAGAAATGTATAGTTTTGGAAGAATGTATTCATATATTCCTTTTATAGGAGGATATATACATGAAAGTATGTATAGTGGTACTTTTAAAAGATTTAAAAATACAGAAGCTGCTGTATATATATTAGATGTAAGTGAAGAACAATATAATATAATAAAAAATATATTACATGAAATGTATGAGAATAAAGAACTATATAAATTTAATGTTATAGGGTTGTTTGCTAATGGATTAAATATTAAATATAGAACAAGAAAAAATTATTTTTATTGTGCAGAATTTATAGAATATTTATTTAATAGTGCTGATATATGTATTGATTTACCAAATTTAGTTAAACCAAATGATTTTAAAAATCTTAAGAATTTAACTTTAACATATAAAGGCAAATTAAATAAATATGATGTGTAGTAGGGATAGTATGTTAGAAGAATTAAATATAAAATATGATAAATTGCAAAATAAATATGGTAGTAAAAAGCTTAATTCTATACATAATGGGGGATGTACTAATAATCCAGATATATGCTATGTATTTATGAATCCTACAGGAAGGAATATAGCATCTTCTAAAGATTGGAAAGGTATAAGAGCACCTTGGATAGGTACTAAAAATGTATGGAATTTATTATATAAGTTAAATGTTATAGGTGATGATACATATAATAAAATTACTAGTATAAAAGGTAGTGAATGGACTGAAGAATTTGCTAGTGATGTATATAAAGATGTAGAAAAACATAAAGTATTTATTACTAATTTAGGTAAATGTACACAAGATGATGCTAGAGAATTACCAGATGAAGTATTAAGTAAGTATTTAAAATTATTATTTAAAGAATTTGAAATAGTAAAGCCTAAAGTAATAATATTATTTGGTAATCAAGTTAGCTCAATAGTATTAAATGAAAAAATAAGTGTATCTCAAGTAAGAAGAAAAAAATATGAATTTAAAGGTTTTACTTTTTATTCAGTATATTATCCAGTGGGTAATGGTGCTTTTAATGTAGATAAAGCTATAGAAGATATTAAATGGATAGAAAGTGAGGAATTAATATAATATGTATGATATAGAAACTATTAATAATGATGTAAAAAATATGTTATCAGAATATAGATATGAACATAGTGTAATGGTTGCTGAATGTGCGAAAGAATTAGCTAGTATATATAATTTAGATACTGATAAAGCATATATTACAGGATTATTACATGATATAGCAAAAGAATTTACAGATGAAGAAAATGAATACTATATAAATAAATATAATATAGATAAAAAATATTTAACAGAAGATTTAAAACCAGTATTACATGGTATAGTAGGTTCTTATTATGTAAAAGAAAAATATAATATGGATGATGAAGTATGTAATTCTATCAAGTATCATTCATTAGGTAATATTGATATGACTTTATTCAATAAAATAATATTGATATCTGATAAATTAGGTAGAAATAATAGAGATGATAATTTATATGAAGTAGCTAAAAAAGATATAGATAAATCATTATTATTATACTTTGAATGGCTAAAAAATAGATTTGAAAGTAAAGGTAAAAAGTTACAACCCGATACTTTAATGATGTTGCAAAAATTAGAAAAAGTGATATAATCAACTTTAAGCAATAGTGATTGGTTTAACCTACTTTAACGAGTCGTTAAGGGACTGATGTAATTATCAGATTAATTGTAATCTTTCAAAAGGCTAAACTACACTTCGTGTAGAGCCGCTGCGCTTAAACGCCTGTTTCAATATTACAATATCTTAAGTATTGCTTAAAAGGAGGTAGTAAAATGTGGAAATACTTTAATAGTAGAGATTTTTTGCTATCTCTTAATTTAGTTGATAATGTAGAAGATAGTAAAAAGATTAAAGAAATATATGCTATAGCAAATAATGTAGAAAATAATTATAGAGTATTTAGAATAAGAAAAAGAAATGGAAAATATAGAACTATATGTGAACCAAATAGTGTATTAAAACATATACAAAGACAAATACTAGATAATATTTTAAATGATATTAATATATCAGAGTATGCTAAAGCATATAAAAAAGGTATTTCTTTACGTGAGAATGCCTTAGTACATACTAATAAAAAATTAGTATTAAAACTAGATATAGAAGATTTCTTTGATAATATATCTTTTACTAATATATATAAAAAATGCTTTGGAATAGATAAGTATCCAAAACATATAGGTGTGTTACTTACTACATTAGTAACATATAATGGATATCTTCCACAAGGAGCACCAACTAGTTCATATATATCAAATATTGTTATGAAAGATTTTGATAATGCTATAGGAGATTGGTGTAATATAAATAATGTTTCATATACTAGATATTCAGATGATATGACATTTTCAGGTGATTTTATACCAAGTGAAATAATAAAACTAGTAAGAAAAAATTTATATAAATTAGGTTTAAAAATTAATAATGATAAAATACATATTGTTAGACAAAGTAGTTGTCAAAATGTTACTGGATTAGTAGTAAATGAAAAAGTACAAGTATCACGTAAATATAGAGATAAAATACGTCAAGAAGTATTCTATATAAAAAAATATGGTATTGAGTCACATATGAAAACTATAAATGAATTAGATAAAGAAAAATATTTAAAAAGTTTAATGGGAAGAATATTATATGTTTTACAAATAAATAATGAAGATAAAGAATTTATAGAGTATAAAGAATATATTAGAGGATTATAATGGATATAGTAGAATATAATAATAGTTATGAAGAAGAAGTAAAAGATTTATTAGTTGAATTACAAGAGTATATAGCATCTTTGGATATAGATAAATATAATATTATAACTGATGAATATAGAGAAAAATACTTTAATAAAACTATAGAAGAAGTTAATAAATATGAAGGTAAAATATTTTTAGCACTTAAAGATAATATAGTAGTAGGTCTTATTGTAGGATTAATAAATAATGAAGAAGAAAGTACTTATGAATTTAAAGCGCCTAAAAGAGGTAGAATATCAGAATTAATTGTAAGTAAAGAATATAGAAAATATGGTGTGGGTCAAAAACTTATGGATCATATGGAAGAATATTTTAAAAGTGTAAATTGTAAAGCAATATTACTAGATGTATTTTCATTTAATGAGAATGCTAAAAAATTTTATATGAAGAATGGATATTATAATAGAGTAGAAGAAATGATGAAGAAAATATAACTTCATTATTTTTTTGTAAAGTATTATTAATATATATATATTTTATGTTTAAGATAAGTTAATATATGGTAAAATATATTTTATATAAGGAGGTATAAAATGAAAAGATTTTTATTAGCAGTTGCAGTATTACTTAGTTCTGTAACTCTAACAGGATGTGGTAAAGATACAAAGAAAACAGAAGAAAAGCCAAAAGAAGAACCTAAGAAAGAAGAAAAAGTAGAAAGTAAATTTGATATTAATAAATATACTAAAGATGTAAAAAAATATGAATTACAAGATACAGGGAAAAAACATAAAGTTGAAGTAGGATATGCTAAAGAAGCTGGATATGAAGAAGGTGAAGTAGTATCAAATTATATGTTAAAATTAGAAAATAAAAAAGATACTTCTAAAGTACAAGTTGAATTTTTTAATACTAATTTAGAAAAATCTTTATCAGTTTCTAAAAAAGAAGAAAAAGATTTTGATGCGAATAGAATAAAGAACTATAAAAAATTAAATATTAATGGAAAAGAAGGATGGGAAGTATTCCGTGTTAATTCTACTACACAAAAGATAATGTCATATGAAGCTCAATTATTTTTAAGTGATGCAGATGAAAAAGGATATACTTCTGCTGTTAAAGTAACAGTAAATGTTAATTCTACAACTGATGAAGGTAAAAACTTTGATTTTGAAAAATATGTAAAATCTGATGATTTTCAATATTTACTACATTCTATAAAATTAGCAGATTAAGACTCATACGAGTCTTTTTTTATATTCAACTTATAGTTGAATAAATTAAACTACTAAGTTATTTAATATATATATAATATTATATATAATGAAATTAGGTGATTATATGAAGGAGTTAGTAGTAATAAGTGCTGTATGGTGTCCATCATGTTTGATACTAAATAAGCATTTAAAAAAATTAAGTAGTGAAAAAGATATAAAGATAACTAAATTAGATTTTGATTTAGATGAAGATATTGTAGAAGAATATAATGTAGGAGATAAATTACCAGTAATTGTATTAAAAGAAAATAATAAAGAAATTAATAGATTAATTGGTGAGAAAACATATGAAGAAATAATAGAATTTATAGGAGAGTAGTATGAAGAAGTTAAAATGGTTAATTGTTTTATTATTAGTTTTAATTCCTATTAATACATTTGCTATATCAGATAGTTATAAAGATAAACTACATGATATAGTAGATAAAAAAGTAGAGGATGATAAAATTAATATTTATTTCTTTAGAGGAGAAGGATGTCCTCATTGTGCTGATGAGGAGAAATGGTTTAAAGAAATAAAAGAAGAATATAAAGATAAAATAAATATATATGATTTTGAAGTATGGCATAATGATGATAATTTAGAATTATTAGATAAAGTAAAAAAAGAATTGAATTCTAAATCAACAGGTATACCATTTACTGTAATAGGTGAAGAATACTTTACAGGTTTTTCAGAAACAACTAAATCTAGAATAGAAAATACTATTAAAGATTATATAGGTGAAGAAAAAGTAAATAAGAATAATATGAAATTACCTGTTTTAGGTAATGTTGATGCTAAAGAAGTATCACTACCTTTAGTAGCTATTATACTAGGTTTTATAGATGGATTTAATCCATGTGCTATGTGGATATTACTATTCTTAATTAATATGTTATTTAGGGAAGAAAATAAGAAAAAAGCATGGGTATTAGGCTTCACATTCTTACTAGTATCAGGTTTAGTATATTTCTTATCTATGTTAGGTATAAATTTTGTACTTAGTGTAGTAGCAATTAAATGGATAAAAATATTATTAGCAATATTTATATTATTAGCAGGTATATTAAACTTTAAAAAGTATTTAAAAACTAGAAAAGAAGAAGCAGGGTGTACAGTAGTAGATAGTAAAAAAAGAAAAAAATTATCTACTAGAATGAAAAATATAATGAACAATAATAGTTTTATATTAGCATTGCTAGGAATTATAGTATTAGCAGCTAGTGTTAACTTAATAGAATTAGCATGTTCATTAGGATTTCCAGTAATATTTTCAGAAATATTAGCACTTAATGAGATAACAGGTGTAGCAAAAATAGTTTATTTATTATTATATATATTATTCTATATGATAGATGATATATTAGTATTTACTATATCAATGATTACATTGAATGCTACAGGTATTACTAATAAATATAATAAATTATGCACATTAGTAAGTGCTATTATAATGATTATAATGGGATTATTACTTTTATTAAAACCAGATTGGTTAATGTTAAATTTTTAGGAGGAATAATATGATATATTTAGATTATGCAGCTAATACTCCAGTAGATGAAGAAGTATTAGAAGCTTTTAATGAAGCTACAAGAACTTATATAGCTAATCCTAATAGTAGTCATCCATTAGGATTAAAAGCTAGAGAAGAGATAGATAAATGCTCTAGTATTGTAGCTAAATACTTTAATACAGATAAAGAGAATGTAATATATACAAGTGGATCTAGTGAATCAAATAATTTAGTAATTAAAGGTGTTGCTGAAAGATATAAGACAAATGGTAATCATATAATAATATCTGCAATAGAACATTCTTCTGTAGTAGCACCAGTGAGTTATTTAGCAAATAATGGATTTGATGTAACAGTTATAGGACTTAATAGTGATGGTTTAATAGATTTAGAAGAGTTAAAAAATTCTATTACTGATAAAACTATATTAGTAAGTATATGTAGTGTAGATAGTGAATTAGGTACTATACAACCAGTGGAGGAAGTAGCTAAAATAGTTAAAGAATATCCTAATTGTATATTTCATACAGATGCTACACAAGCTATAGGAAAAGTAAATATAGATTTTAAAGATGTAGATTTTATTACTTTTGCACCACATAAGTTCTTTGGATTAAATGGATTTGGAGCATTAATAAATAGAAATAATATTAAGATTAATCCAATTATACATGGAGGTAAGTCTACTACTATGTTTAGAAGTGGTACTCCAGTAACTGCTAATGTAGTAGCACTTACTAAAGCATTAGAACTTGCTATAGATAATTTAGATAATAGATATAATTATATAACTGAGTTAAATACTATACTAAGAGAAGAACTATCTAAATTAGATAAAGTACATATAAATAGTCCATTACATAGTATACCTAATACATTAAATATTAGTTTTATAGGTATATCTAATAAAGATGTTTTAGCAAAATTAGAAGAAAATGATATATATGTATCAACTACTACAGCATGTTCATTAGGAAATATGCCTTCTAAAGCAGTTTTAGCACTTACATCAAATGAAGATTTAGCAAATAATACTATGAGAATTAGTATGTCTCATTTAACTACAAAAGAAGATATAAATAATTTTTTAGAAATATTTAAAAGCATTGTAAAATAAAATAAAGCATTAAGCTTTATTTTTTTTGTTTCTGTTTGACAAAAACATATAAAAATGTTAATATAAGCTCCGTATAAAAGAAGGGGTGTTAATATGAAATTAGAAGAATTAAAGGGGAAAGTTTTGAGAGTTAGAGATTCATTAAAAGAAATGTGGGATGAAGCAAGTACTAGACAAAAATTTGCATTCATTACATTAGGAGGATTAATAGTAGCATATCCAGGAGTTTCTAAGTTATCTAAATCAGATAAAGAAAAAGATAAAGCAGGATTAGATATAAGTAAAAATTCTTTATTTTTAGTAGAAGTAGATAGTGATAAAAAAGGAATAGAATTATTAGATAAAGAAGGTAAATCATTAGAATATCAATTTACTGATTCTACTTTAGCAATAATAGGTAGTAAGAGTTCTAAAAGTAAATCTGGTAAAATGGTTGAAGTAGCACTTGTATCTGAAAATGGAGATATAACATTAGGTTATATGGATGGTAAATATTTAATAGACCAATCATTAGATGAAATAGAAGTAGAAGGAAATCTATTTGACATATTTAATATATCTTCAACAGATAGTTTATCATTAAATGAAAGTGATAAAGAAAATAGTAATGAACAAAGAGTTTTATTAGCTCCTAAAAGTGAAGTATTAGCAGCTAAAATTGCTAATACAGAAAAAGCTAGTACAAAATTATTACGTGAAGTATTATTAGTTCATAATAAAAAATTTGTAAAAGGTTATTTAGATCATAGATATTTATTTAATTCAAGTTTCTTTGAAAATAATGAAAAAGATTATAGAGTAGAAGATACACTTAATCTAAGAGAAACACCAGATACAAATTCAGATAATAAAATATGCCAAATACCTACAGGCGCTATTGTTAAAGCAATTAATAATGTAAAAAATGTTGATG
The DNA here is from genome assembly GCA_902795975.1 of uncultured Erysipelotrichaceae bacterium. Next base: position 45,348 of record CADBNE010000036.1, on the reverse strand, counting down.
ATGGTGATTATGAATGGACTTATGTAGCATATTTAGAAGGTGAACATAAAAATGTTCAATTTGGATGGATTGTTAGACAAGACTATTCTAATGGGGATATAAATATTACTGAAGTAACTAGTGAAAATACTACAACTATTTCATCTGAAGATAAAGTAATGCAATTATATGTATCACTTACAGATGATGCATTAAATATGAGAAGTACAGCAAGTTTAAATGCAGATGTTATTGCTAAATTAGCACCATCTACAGAATTATTTACTACACTAAATGCTTATCATAATCCTATAAAAGTAGATAATATTGAATGGATATATGTTAAATTAACAGATGGTACTCCAGGATATGTAAGTAAAGAATATGTTAATATTGTTGATAAATCAACAGTAGATATTGAAGACTATAAAACAGGAGCATTAGATTTTGGTAGATATGGTTCTCATGTAGGTAATTTTGGTATAGATATTAATATAGATACTGATGCTGATGCATTAGATAGTATATTAAAAAATGGTATTCAATTTAATAAATCTCAATATGTAAGTAGTACTGACACTTATAAACCTACATTTGTAGTAATTAAATGTGGTGCTACTGGATATGGAGCAGATGGAGATATGAGATTTGGTACAATATATAATTCAGAAGGTTCTAACTATGAAGAATTAATAAGTGTATGTCAAAGAAATAACGTACCATTTGCTATATATTATTTTTCACAAGCAACAAGTGAAAATGAAGCAAAGGCAGAAGTAGATGTAATTAGTAAAGCACATTCTATAGCAAGCAAATATAGTTTATATTCTAAAAATATATTTATGGATTTTGAATGTTATGGATATGATGGTAGTATAAGTGAAGATACAAGAATAAAAGTTAATGCTGATAAATTTGGTAAAGATGTACAAACTGAAGTAGCAAATAAAGTATTAAATATAGCAAGTTCTACAATACCTGATGCAGATGTAAGAATATATACAGATGCTAATACATTACAAACAACATTAGATATAACTAAAATAGATTCTAAATATTTATCAAAATACAATTGGATAGTAAATACTGGTGATTTTCATCAAGATAAATTAGTAAGTTTAGGTATACCAAGTGATATTATTGGTATGTTCCAAATAGCTGTAGATGTACCTTGTACTGGTACATTTGTAGATTTAAATTTTATGTATGAAGAATACTATAAAGAATTTATTTCTGATATTAAAGATAATTTAGTACAAGAATCAAGTAATACTGAATCTTCTACAGTTATTAGTGAGCCAAATTTAACATCTAAAAGTTGTGTAGTAATTGATCCTGATACTAATAATGTAATATATGGTGTTAATGAAGATTCTATGCAATCACCTGCAAGTATTACTAAAATATTATCTTGCTTTATAGCACTTAAATATGGTGATATAGATGATTATATTACTTATACAGATGAAACTGTATTTATAGATCATTCTACAAAATATCCTTCAGATGGATATAATAGTGCATATCCAAATATTGTTTTTGTAGGTAATAAAATAAAAGTAAGAGATGCATTAAGATTAGCACTATATAAATCAGATAATTCAACTACATATGCATTAGAAAAATATATAGAGAAAAAATGTGATTGTAATTTCATTGATTTAATGAATCAAGAAGCTAAAACAATGGGATGTGAAAATTATAATTTTACAAATTCATTTGGTTATGAAGATCCTAATCATTTAGTTTCAGCACATGATATGGCGTTAATAATGTCATATATATTAAATAATCCTACAAAAAAAGGTGCAGAAATATTTGATATTATGTCTGAAAAAAGTTATACATTTACAGATGGTACAATAACTATTGAAAGTCAAAATAATCCATATTATAATGAAACTAAAGGTATTAAAACAGGTGGACATGATATGGCTGGTGGTACTATCGTTGAATTTGTAAAACGTGGCGATAAAACATTAGTAGCAGTTAATATGGGTACTGATGTTGGAGCATCTTATGAAAAATGGGATAATTTATATGTTGAAGAAAATCAAATAATAGATTATGCATTTAGTAAGTTAAATAACAATAATATAGAACCTTGTATGTATACACCTGATTGGTTATTTGATGAAGAAGTAGGAAATAAGAAACTTGTAATGACATTAATGAGAAAAGTTGGATAATTATCCAACTTTTTGTTGCTATAAACATAATATTTGATATAATATATGTAATTGTTTTGGGGGACTAATATGGAAAATATAATATTAACAGAAGAAGAAATAAGTATGATAAAATGCTTTATCAATGATGCTAAAAATGTTTCTTCTGTAGATGGTATATATATTGAAGTGTATAATGCTAAAAATATGAATATGATTCCAATATATGTTAAAGTATTAATTAATGATTCATTAAGTTATAAAGAAGAATTAAAGAAAAATGGATATATTATTAATAAAGAAGATGATGAAGATAAAATAAATTATTTAGTATCAAAATATTTAGACTATTCATCAAGAATTAAGTTTATTTTTAGTACAACAAATGATTATTCGCCTATGTTAATGACTAGTGCAGAGGAAAGAGCCGAAAAATCTCTTGTTAGTGGTACTATATTATATGATAGATTTAATAATTTAAGTGATAATAAAAATAAAGTATCTAAATATATTAGTGCGTATGAAAATGCAACACAAATAGAAAATGTAGATAAAATACTTAATATTACAAATGATAAAGTAAAGAAAAAAACTATTTTTTAGTTTTTTTTTATTTTGTAACTTACTTGTAACTTTAGAGTAATATAATTAAATGTGTAAGGAGGAGAATTATGGAAATTCTTAAAGTAGAAAATTTAACTAAAATATATGGAAAAGGAGATAACAAAGTAGTAGCACTAGATAATGTTTCATTTAGTGTTGAAAAAGGAGAATTTGTTGCTATAGTAGGAGCAAGTGGTAGTGGTAAATCTACATTATTACATTTATTAGGAGGTGTAGATAAACCTACTAGTGGTAAAGTTTATATAGATGGTACTGATATATTTAATTTAAATGATGATAAATTAGCTATATTTAGAAGAAGACAAATAGGATTAATATATCAATTTTATAATTTATTACCAATACTTAATGTTGAAGAAAATATGGTATTACCTATGTCACTTGATAATAGAAAAGTATCAGAAGAAAGTAAAGAACAATTACTTAATATATTAGGACTTAAAGAAAGAAGAAATCATTTGCCTAATGAATTATCAGGAGGGCAACAACAAAGAGTAGCTATAGGAAGAGCACTTATAACTAATCCTACAATAGTACTTGCAGATGAACCTACAGGTAATCTAGATAGTAAATCTAGTGATGAAATAGTAGCACTTCTTAAAAAAACTAATAAAGATTTAAAGCAAACTATTATAATGATTACACATAACTTAGAAATAGCTGCTATAGCTGATAGAATAATTAAAATAGAAGATGGACAAATAGTTAAGGAGGATTAAGTATGAATTTACTTAAAACACTAACAAAGAAAAATTTATTATTAAATAAAAAGCGAACTATAGTAACTATAATAGGTATTATGCTTTCTGTAGCGCTTATTACTGCAGTATCAAGTATGTATGCTAGTGGACTTAAGTCATTAATAGAATATGAAAAGAAAGTAAATGGTAATTTTCATATAGCATATAATGATGTAGATAGTAAAGATTTAAATTTATTTGAACAAAATAGAGCTATAGATAAAATATATAAAGTTAAAAGATTAGGATATGCTAAAATAGAAAGTAAGAATGAATATAAACCATATGCATATGTAATGGGTATGGATAAAGATTCTATGAAAAATTTATCATTAAATCTAGTAAGTGGTAGATTACCTAATAATAGTAATGAAATAGTTATAACTACTCATTTAAAAACTAATGGTAGAGTAATGTATGATATTGGTGATGAAGTTGAACTTAATATTGGAGAAAGATATAAAGATAATGAAGAAATAAATAGGTATTCTAGTTATATTGAAGGAGAAATATTAAAAAATACTAATACTAAAAAATATAAAATAGTAGGTATTATAGAAAGACCATCTAAGAATATAGAATCATATGATAATCCAGGATATTCATTTGTAACATATATAGATTCTAAAGATATGATAGATAATATAGACCTATATGTAAGATATACTAAAGAAGGATTAAAAAATTATGTACAAGTGACATCAGATTTATTAGGAATTAATAAAGACTCATTAGATATTATGTTTGGAAATAAATTAGCAAATAATAATGAAGAATTTAGTAAAGCTAATGAAGAATATCAAAATAGTAAATATCAAATAGATGCTAATATATATTTATTAAATTTTGAACAAAATCCTATAAAGAATAACGCAGTAGGAGATTTATATAAGATAATAATAGTTGTATGTTTAATAATAGTATTTACATCAGTATTCTGTATAAAGAATAGTTTTGATATATCTATTACAGAAAAGATAAAACAATATGGTATGTTAAGAAGTGTAGGTGCTACTAAAAAACAAATAAGAAAAAATGTATTTTATGAAGCTACTATATTAGGTGTTATAGGTATTATATTAGGTATAGTATTAGGACTTATTGCTACATATATACTTATTATTATTTCAAATAAATTATTAATTAATTCAATTGATACTGTTATATTACAATTAAAGTTTGATATAAATATATATGCAATATTGGTATCTATATTATTAGGTATAGTAACTATATATTTATCAGCTATAAGAAGTGCACATAAAGCTTCTAAAGTATCTCCTATAGAATCTATAAGAAATAGTGGAGATATAAAGATTAAACGTAATAAAGTTAAATCTCCTAAAATAGTAAATAAAATATTTGGTATAGGTGGAGAAATATCTTATAAAAATTTAAAAAGAAATAAAAAGAAATATAGAACAACAATTATATCATTAATAGTATCTACATCTATATTTATATCATTATCATATTTTATGACTCTTGCTATGGAGAGTGTTAAAGATGAAATAAATTCTAAAGACTATAATATATCTTTAAGATGTAATGACTCTAAAGAATGTGAAACAAAAGCAATACAAACTACTAATTTTGATTATATAGATAGATATGCAATATTAAAATATAATGTAATAAAATTAACAGAGCATAAAGTAAATAAGGAAGTTGAAGAAAAATTTGTTGCAACATATTCTTATCCAGATGAAAATGGTAAAGAAATTAATTATTCACAATATGATGATTTAAATGTATTATCATTAGGTGATAAAGAATATAGAAATTATATTAAACAATTAAATTTAAAATATGATGATTGTAAAGATAAAGGTATATTACTAGATTCATTTGTAATGACTGAATATACAAATAGTAATAAAAAGATTAAAAATAAATATAAAGTATATAATTATCAAAATGGAAATACAATTAATTTTAAGTATTATACAAAAACTTCAGAAGAAAATAGTAGTATTGAAGTGATTAAAACTACAGATATTATTCCATTTGGATATAAAGATCAAATTTCTGAACCTAATTTATCATCAGTATTAATACTTAGTGATTCTAAATATAATGAATTATTTAAAGATGATAGTATACAAAAGATAGTATATGATAGTAACAATCCAGATAAGTTACAAGATGATATAGATAAATATTTAGATAGTTATGATATAGATTTAAAAAATATTAATGAAAGTGTTAAAAAAGTAAAGAATATGATTACATTAATAGGTATATTCTTATATGGATTTATAACAGTAATAACTTTAATAGGAGTAACTAATATATTTAATACAATAACTACTAGTGTATATTTAAGAAGAAGAGAATTTGCTATGTTAAAATCAGTAGGTATGACTACTAAAGAATTTAATAAGATGATAAGATTAGAAAGTTTATTTATGGGTATTAAATCATTAATGTTTAGTATTCCTATAGGTATATTATTATCATATTTAGTATTCATGTCTTTAGGAAAAGAAATGGGTGCATCTTATGAATTTCCTATAGTATCAATAATAATATCTATAATAGTAGTATTTATACTTATTGCATTCATAATGAAATATTCAGTAGGTAAAGTTAATAAGCAAAATATAATAGAAACAATTAGAAATGAAAATATATAAGCAATCAATTGATTGCTTTTTTATTACATGATAAAATATATTTGTTTTGGAGGTACTATGAATATATTATTAGTTGAAGACAATTTATCTATAATTAAAGGATTAAAATATACATTAGAAAGTAATGGATATAATATAGAATGTAAAACTAATTATAATGACGCTTTAAGCTATATAGAAAATAGCATTATTAATTTAATAGTATTAGATATTACTTTAGGTAATGAAAGTGGTATTAAATTGTATAAAGAAGTAATAAGTAAATATAATATACCTACATTATTTTTAACAGCATGTGATGAAGAGGAAACAATTGTAGAATGTTTAGAATTAGGTGCTGAAGATTATGTAACTAAACCATTTTCAACTAAAGAGTTATTAGCACGTATTAATAGAATATTACTTAGAGTAAAGAAAAATAATATAATTAAAATTAAGGATATATCATTTGATATGGATAAAATGGAAGTATATAAAGAAAAGAAAAAGATAGAATTATCTAGTTTAGAGATACAAATTTTAAATTTATTATTTATGAATATTAATAAAGTAGTTAGTAGAGATACTATATTAGATACGATATGGAATATTACAGGTAATGATGTAGATGCACATACTATTACAGTGTATATGAAGCGTATAAAAGATAAATTAGGTACTGATATAATTACTACTATAAAAGGTATAGGATATAGAATAGATGAATAATAAAACAATATTAAAAAAATATTTATTTATTATAATAAGTTTATCTATTATATTTATTATAAGTTTTATATTTTTAAATAAATATGAATATGACAAATATAAGAAAAGTGAGAATAATAAAATAAATTCTATAGTAGTAAAAGTTAAAGAAAAATATCCTAATGTATCAGATAAAGAAATTATAGATATAGTAAATAGTAAAGATAGTGAAAATATATTTTTTAGTAAATATGGAATTTATATAGATACTAATTCTATAGATATAAATAATGAAATTAATTTTAATAAATATATATTAATTAATACTATATATATAATTATTTCTATAAGTAGTATAGTTATAATAATATTATTGTATGAAAGAAAAAAGGATAAAGAAATAAATAAAATAGTAGAGTGTATAAATAAAATAAATAAGAAAGATTATACTATTGAAATAGACGATAATAGTGAAGATGAATTATCTATATTAAAGAATGAAATATATAAAACTACAATTATGTTAAAAGAAAGTGCTGAAAATGAATCAAAGGGTAGAAAAGAACTTAAAGGAGCACTAGAAGACATATCACATCAATTAAAGACTCCTTTAACATCTATGTTAATAATGGTTGATAATTTAATAGAAGAACCTGATATGGATAAAAATTTAAGACAAGAATTTATAAAAGATATTAAAAGAAATATATTTAATATAAATTTTTTAATTCAATCATTACTTAAATTATCTAAGTTTGATTCTAATACTATTATATTTAATAAGAAAGATTATTTAGTTAAAGATATTATAGATGAAAGCATAAAAAATGTATCACCATTATTAGATTTAAAAAATATAACTATAAATATTAAAGGTAATAATGATATAAATATAAATTGTGATTATAAATGGCAAATAGAAGCTATATCTAATATATTAAAAAACTGTATAGAGTATTCTAATAATGATAGTAATATAGATATTATATATAATACTAATAATGTATATACATCTATTACTATAATAGATTATGGAGAAAAAATATCTAGCAAAGATATTAAACATATATTTGAAAGATTCTATAAAGGAAGTAATTCTAAAAGTGAAAGTATAGGTATAGGTTTAGCACTTTCTAAATCAATAATAGAAAATAGTAATGGAACTATAAATGTAAAATCAGATAATAATACAAGATTTATTATTAAATATTATAAATAAAAAAGATTCAATAAGAATCTTTTTATTTTCTTTTTATAAAACCAAATTCAGGTTCTTCTGGACTAGGATTACCTAATCTATGTTCACCAATTTTATGTAATGTATTATATATATCCATATTTAAATATTTATTAAAAAAACAAGTATTATGTTCTATCCACCAATTATGAGATATAAATTTTTTATAAATAATATTTAATTCATTTTGAGATAATTTTTCATCAAATCCTAAATATTTTAGTATTTCATTCATATTTAATGTTGTATCTATATAAAATGATTTATCTATATTTTTATCATATTCTATATTATATAAAGGATATTTAGTAGGAGTAGTATATATTAAATCTTCTGCTAAAGATTCTTTATTTAATTTAAATATTACTGATCTACATATTACAGGGGTATTAAGTACAATATGTTTTAATATACCTGTATATATTTCATTTCTAGGTATTAAGTTTTCCATAATTACCTCCATTTGATGAATACTATATCATATTAAAAAAAAATTAACAATATTTAATGAATATAATTTAATTTTTTGTATCATATTATTAAGGGAGGATTAATATGACACAAAAAGAATTATTATATGTAGAAGATGCTATTAAACATGAATGTAATGTAATATCAATTATAAAAGATATTATAGAGAGATTAGAAAATGATGATTTGGTAGATTTTATGGAAGATATGTTAGAATCTCATAAATCAATGAAAGATAATTTAATGAATTTAATGGAGGATAATATAAATGACTGATCAACAATTAATGGATAATTATTTATTAGTATTAAAAAGTAATGTAGAGGTATATGTACATGGAACATTAGAAAGTAGTAATCAAGAAGTAAGAAATGTATTAAAAAAATGCTTAAATAATACATTAGAATATCAAGCTAATACATATGATGAAATGACTTCATATGGATGGTATACTAAATCAAATATAGATAATAATACAATAAAAAATACATATGATAAATTATGTAATAATAACTAGTTATACTAGTTATTTTTTTATTATATATGATATAATGATATATAGAATAAAGGGATGTGCTTATATGACTGATAAAGGAAATAGATTAGCTATTATAATTGTAATAGTAATGTTTTTAATTGTAGGTGTTGTAGCAATTGTTAAACATAATTGGGATAATGATGTAGAAAGACCAAAGGGAGATTATCTTGCTATAATAACTCATAGTGAAAGAAAAGATAATGATAATGGAATTGAATATACATATTATATATATAATAGTAAAAAATCATATATATATATTAAAACAAAAGCAATAGTTACAAAAGATGGTGTATCAAAAGAAGAAGAGGTAGCATCAGGTAGACTTAAAAAGAAAAAAGATATGGATGTTATAAAAAAAGATATAGAAAAAGATACAGAAGAAGGAAATATCAAATATGTATATTATGCTATTAAAGATAATGGTAAATTAATAAAGTATGATTCTATAGATAGAATAAAAAATGTATTATGGTAGGTGATAATATGGCAAGTATATATGAATTAACTAAATTAGATAGTGATTTTACTGAAAGTGGTTTTAAAGCAAAAGTAGATAATACATTTATAATGATTTTATCTTGCATTATAGATAGAAATATGAGTAGAGTTCAACATAAGATATCTGATCAATTAGAAGAAAAATATAATAATATTGTTGAGACATTAAAAAACAATAAAGAAATTCAAATGTATGATGAATTAAATGTAAAAAATACTTATATAGAAGATATTAATATAACAGATACTAGTTATATAATTACTGTTAAATTAATAAGTAGATATATGGATTATATTATAGATGAAGATACAAAAAAATATAAACGAGGTCATAACGAATATAGAGTTGAAAAAACTAATTATTTAGTATTTGTAAAAAGAAGAGATGCTAAAAAGATGGGTGTAATAAGACAATGTACTTATTGTGGTGCAAGTATAGATTTTAACAGTAATGGTATATGTTCTTTTTGCCGTAAACCATTTGATACAGAAAAGTATGATTGGGTATTAACAAGTTTAGAAACGAGGTAGTATATGTCTAAAACAAGTAAAAAATTAACGATAATTATAATATGTTTATTAGCAGTAACATTTGGATTATTTTATAACAAAACAACAATTACTTCTTTTTTAACAGATTCAGGATTTGATTCAAGTTACGGAGGAGGACATAGTCACTCATCAGGTGGAGGAAGTAGTCATAGTTCATATCATCATAGTAGTAGTGGTTCTAGTTCTTCATCAGGAGATTCTAGTCCACTATCAGTATTTATTTCATTTGTGATAGTTGTATCTTTTGTTTTAATGGTAGTTGTTTTAACTTGTAGAAGTGGTAGTAGTTCATCAAGTAGTTTACCACCTCTTAGACTTAATAAAAATAAAGCATGGACTAGTGATAAATTTGCATCTGTAGTAGCAGGAGTTGATTTAGCTAAATTTTTATTTGAAAGAACAGCAGATTTAGTTCAAGTACAATATCATTGGATGAATTTTGACTATGATAAATTAAGAGAAAAAGTAACTGATGAATTATATAATCAATATGAAATGCAACTTAAGACTTTATCAATGAAAGGTCAAAAAAATGTAATGAAAAATTTCAATACTATTGATTATATGGTAACTAATGCTACTAATGATAATGGTAGATATACAGTAACAATGGAATTAATAATTTCATTTATAGATTATATTGAACAAAATGGTAAAGCAGTAAGAGGTTCTAGTAAGAATCCAATTACAATGCATTATGAATTAGTATTTACATCATCATCAAATGGTATAGTTGATAAATGTCCACATTGTGGAGCAGAACTTAATGATACAATAACACAAACATGTCCATATTGTAGACAACAAATTACACAAGACTCAACTAAGTGGGTAATGAGTAAAAAAATTGCGAAATGGCAGCGATAATATGAGTACTACAAGTAAAAAGTTAACTATAATTATAATTGGGTTGTTAGCAATAACATTTGGATTACTTATATTAATAAAATAAATAATAGATATGAAGTAACAATGGAAGTTATAATATCATTTATCGATTATATAGAAGAAAATGGGTCAGTAGTAAGAGGTAGCGATACTGTACCTATTACTATGCATTATGAATTAATTTTTACAGCATCATCGAATGGCATAGTACAAATTACTCAAGATTTAACAAACTGGGTAATGAGTAAAAAAATTGCGAAAGGACAAAGGTAGTATGAGTGATAGAAATAGGTCAAACAAAACAATAAAAGTATCTGTAATGCTGATTTTAGTATTTACATTTGCTATGTTATATAATACAACAAAGTTAACATCTTTTTTAAATAATACAGGTTTAGAATCTGATAGTAATACTACTCCAAGTAGTGCTACTATAAATACATTTGGAGGATTACATTTCGGAATAGGAGAAATATTAATACTTTTAGTAGCACTAGTAGGAATAGGAATAGTAATATATTATGTTGTATTTATAAAATCAAAAACTAATGATGTACTTGAAATAAAAAAAGACAAAGAAATACCATTAAAAGAATTTCAAGCGTTTATTGGAAATATAGATATGCAAGATTTTAAAAAAGATAGATTAGCTGAGTTAGAAGAAATTCAAAATAGTATTATGAATTTTGAATATGAAAATTTAAAAGAAAAAATGACAGATAAATTATATAGTCAAGTTGAAACTGAAATGAAACCTTTATCTATGAATAATGAAAAAAATATAATAAAAGATTTCAAAGTAATAGATAGTGTAGTAACACATGCTAATAGGACAAATGATAAATGTGAAGTATCAATTGAAGCTTTAGTAACTGCTATAGATTATGTTGAAAAAAATGGATTAGTATTAAAAGGAAATTCAACTACACCAGTAAAAAAATTATATAATTTATCTTATGAATCAAAAGTTATAAAAGCTTCTTCAGTTTGTCCAACATGTAATGCACCTATAGAAGATAAAAATTTACCAATATGTCCATATTGTAGACATAAAGTTAATCAAGAATCTACTAAATGGATTATGAGTAAGAAAAGTGTTAAAATTCAAAAATAAGAGAATTATAATAATTCTCTTTTTATTTATGATAAAATATTATTAGGTGATTTAAATGAATGAAATAAAGTGTCCACATTGTGGTAAAGTATTTAAAATTGATGAGAATGAATATGAATCTATTGTAAAACAAATTAGAGATAATGAATTAGATAGAGAAATTAAAACATTAGAACATCAACATAATATAGATAAAGAGAATGCTGTTAAAATAGCGCAAGCTGAAGTTGAAAAAGAATTTACAAATAAATTAAATGAAAAAGTAGTAAGAATAAAAGAATTAGAAAGTGAATTAAAAAATAAAGAAGAAAGTACTGAAAATAAAGTAGAAAAGAAATATACCGAAGAATTAAATAAGAAAGATATTGAAATTAATGAATTAAAAAATAAAATTAAATTACAAGATACTGAAAATAAACTTGCTATAGAAACAGCTTTATCTAAAAAGAATAAAGAAATAGATTCACTTAGTAATCAATTAGAATTAAATAAAAATGACTATTTAATAAAAGAAAAAAATTTAAAAGAAAGTTATGAAGAAAAAATAAAGAATAAAGATGAACAAATAGAATATTATAAAGATTTTAAAGCTAGACAATCTACTAAAATGATAGGTGAATCTTTAGAACAACATTGTAATACAGAATTTAATAAATTAAGACCTTTATTTAAAAATTGCTATTTTGAAAAAGATAATGATGCTAAAACAGGTTCTAAAGGTGATTTTATTTTTAGAGATTATGATGAAGAAAAAAATGAAATAGTTTCTATAATGTTTGAGATGAAAAATGAAGCAGATGAAACAAGTACTAAACATAAAAATGAAGACTTCTTTAAAGAACTTGATAAAGATAGAAATGAAAAAAAATGTGAGTATGCTGTATTAGTTTCATTACTTGAAATAGATAATGAATATTATAATAATGGAATAGTTGATGTATCACATAAGTATGATAAGATGTATGTTATAAGACCACAATTCTTTATTCCAATGATTACATTAATTCGTTCAATGGCTATGAATAGTTTAGAATATAAAAAAGAATTAAAAGTAATTCAAAATCAAAATATTGATATTTCTCATTTTGAAGAAAATATGAATTCATTTAAAGAAGCTTTTGGAAGAAATTATAGATTAGCAAGTGAAAAATTCAAAAAAGCTATAGATGAAATAGATAAAACGATAGATCATTTACAAAAAACAAAAGAAGCATTACTTTCTAGTGAAAATAATCTTCGTTTGGCAAATAATAAAGCAGAAGATTTAACAATAAAAAAATTAACTAATAATAGTGATACAATGAGAGAGATGTTTGCTTCTTTAAAGGATTAATTATCTCTTTTTCTTTGATTATTTATATAATTTGTTATATAATATGCTTCATCGGGGGATATTATGGAAGAATTATTAAATGAATTTAAATTTACAGAGAGTGAAAAAAGAAAATTTTTTAATACACATAGATTTGAATATTCTAGACCTGAAACATTAAAGAGTAAGTTTAGTGATTTTTTTGAGTTTGCTACAAAATTTGGATTTACAGAAGAACAAGTAATTTCAATGATTAAAGCTCGTCCACAAATTATTGTTTTTGATATTAAAACATTAAATGATAAAGTAAATAATTTAATACAATTAGGATATAATAAGAAAGAAATAATAAAGATGATTGTAAAATATCCTAATATATTAACTCATTCTACTGAGACAATTAATGAAAAAATAAATGATTATACAAAATTATTATTTAATAAAAAAGAAGCTAAAAAGATTTTTTTAGATAATGCAACGTTCTTTGGATATTCTACATATGGTATTGAATCAAATATTTTGGATTTACTTAATATGGGTTATGAGGAAGAAGAGTTAAAAAAGATGTATTTAAATGAAACATCTATATTAAAATATGATGGTGAAAATTTTTCAAATCATATTAACGAAATAGTTAAATTAGGATTTACTGATGAAGAAACTATTTCTATGGTAAAAAAAGCATCTTCAATACTTGTATATAAACCTTCTAGTTTAGAAAATAAAATAAAAAATTTAAGAAAAAATGGTTTTACTTTAGAAAATACAAAAAAAGTATTAGTTAAAAATCCTCTTATATTTAATAGAACTACAAAATCTATAAATTCTAAAATAGAAAATTTATTAAAGTTAGGATTTAATAGAAATGAGATAGTTAGTCTAGTATTAGGCTGTAATTCTATTTTAAATTATTCTACTGAAGAAGTATTATCAAAATATAATGGTATTAAAGATTTAGGATTTACTGATGAAGAAGTAAAACAAATGTTACTTAATTTACCTTCTTTATTTGGATATACTATTGATAATACAAAAGATAAGATAGATTTTTTAAGAAGTGTTAAACTAGAGTATATCATTTTAAATGATACAAAAAGATTAATGATGAGTTTAGAATTAATGTATGCTAGATATGAGTTTTTTAAAAATGAGCAAAATAAAATTATAACTGAAGATAATTGTAGTATATTGTTTAAAGGAAATAATCAATTTGAAAAGTCATATAAGATTACAAAAGAACAATTAATAAAGAAGTATCCTAAAAGATAATATGTATTATTATCTTTTTTTTGATATAATAGAAGTGGAAAGAGTGATAATATGAAAAGAAAAAAAATAGTATTATTGAGTTTAATAGTATTTATGGTAGCACTATTATCTGGATGTGGTAAAAAACCAAATGGTAAAATATCAACATATACAATGACAAATGATAAAGTTGCTATATCAGTAAAAAAGGGTACAGTTACTAAAAAAGGATTAACTTTAGTAATGGAAAATAAAACAGATGATAGATTTAATTATGGAGCAGAATATCATCTAGAAAAAAAATATAATAAAAAATGGTATGTAATAGAACCTAAAGATAAAATAATTTTTACATCAATGGCATATGAAGTAGAAGCAAAACAAACAAAAGAAATTAAATTTGATTGGGAATATGGATATGGTGAATTATCTAAAGGAAAATATAGAATAGTAAAATATATGTATAAATTAAAAGATGCTCCAATAGACGATTCTAAGAAAATATTTGTAGCAGCAGAATTTAATATTAAATAGGTGATATATGAAAAATAAAATATTAAATTTTATAGCAAACAATTATATTATATTTTGTGTATACGCTCTTATAGGATGGATATATGAAGTATCTTGGTTTTTAATAGTAAGACACCAATTTGTAAATAGAGGAGTATTATTTGGACCTTTTTTACCAATATATGGCTTTGGAATATTAATTTTATTATTATGTTTAAAGAAATTTTTTAATAAGAAACATTATTCAAGTAATATAATATATACTAGTGTTTCAATATTTACTATAGTAACTTTTATAACTACTACAATAATAGAGTATACTAACGATAAGATATATAGAGTAGATTTATTTTTTAATAAATATGGAATGTTACTTATTATACTTAATGTAAGTGCTATTATATTAGGTATAATGCTTGTTAAGCTATTTAAAATAAAAGATATAGATACTACTATAATATTAATATTTCTTCTTATTTGGATTATAACTACATTAGTTGAGTATGTAGGTCATTATATTATTGATGTACAATATGGAAAGCTATTATGGGATTATTCAAAAGATTTTTTAAATATTAATAGTAGAGTTAATTGGGATGCAAGTAGAAATTTTGCTATTGGTGGTACATTTTGCTTATATGTAATACAACCATTAATAGATAAATTTTTGAATAATAGTAAATTAAAAACAAGAATAATTATATGCCTTATAATAGGTATACCAATGTTAATAGATTTTATTATATAGATATATGTTAGATAAAGAAATTATAATTTTTTAGAAATATATAATGGGATATTAGAATATAAGGAGTAATTTATGAATGATTCAAGTACATTTTATAAACGTTCAATAGAATATAATAATCCATCAGGATTACTACAAAAGTTTTTTTCTTTAAGATTAGATGAGTTATTAGATGAAAAAAATGCTACTGATTTAGGATGTGGAGCAGGAAATGATACATTATTTTTGCTTAATAATGGATTTAATGTTACTGCTATTGATAGGGAAGAAGAGGTAGAAAATATATTAGAAACAAGATATCATGGTGATAATTTGAATATTATTATTGATGATTTTTCTAAAATTAATTTACCTAGTACAAATTTATTATTAGCTAACTTTAGTTTATTATTTTCTAGTAATTTAGATCAAACTATGTATAATATACAAAAAAGTTTAAATAAAAATGGATTTTTATTATGTAATATAATAGGTAAAGAAGATGATTGGGCTAATATTAGAACATCAGTAACTAGAGAAGAATTATTAGATTATTTTATTGATTATGATATTAAATATTTTTCTGAAGAAAAATATTATAAAGATTCATTTCAAGAAAAAAATAAATATTGGCATATGTATACTATAATAGCACGAAAGGTATAAAGAAATGATTATATTTGATATGGATGGAACATTATGGAATACAACCAATATTACATTAGAATCAGCTAATTTAGTAGCACTTAAATATGATGATGTAAAACCATTTACTGTAGATATAATAGAAAATGGTATGGGATTATCATTTAAAGAAAATGTAAGAAATTATTTTCCATATTTAGATAAAGATACTGGTAGTAAGTATTTAAATGAAATAATTAGTAATACTATTAAATTAATTAATGAAAAAGATGCATATATATACGATGGAGTAATAGATACTATAAAAAAATTAAGTAAAAACTATAAATTAGCTATAGTAACTAATAATAATACTGATTATGTAGAATTATTTCTAAATAAATCGGGTTTAAATGATTACTTTGTTGATTATTTAGGTGCAGCAACATACAATATTAGTAAAAGTGATGCTATTAAAGTAATTATTAATAGAAATAATGAAGAAAATTGCTTTTATGTAGGTGATACTAAAAGAGATAAAGATGCATCAAAAGAAGCAAAGTGTACTTTTATTCATGCTAGATATGGATTTGATAAATCTTTAGAATCTAAATATCATATAGATAGTATAAATGAGATAGAAGAGATAATAAAAAAGATAAAATAATTATATTTTATCTTTTTTTAATAGCTAAATAATTTACAATTATATGATTCTAATAAATCATTTATATCTTTAATATTATATATATGATTAATAAAACAAAATCTAATTATTAGATCATAATAATTATTTTTAGTTAATGTATATGATGCACTACCTAATAAACTATCTATCTCATCTTCACTAAGTTCTAAAGAAAAACCAAGTAATAGAATTGTCTCTTTACTAGGATGATAATTAGAATCGCTTCTTATTTTAGAAAATAATCTTCTATCTATATGTACTTTATTATATACATCACTATCTTTTAAACCTTTACTATCTATAAAGTTAAATAATAATTTTTGAAAGTTATTATCATCCTTATTAATGTTGATAAAGTTATGCACATTAATTTCATTATTTGAACCCATACAAGTAGATTCTTCATAAGATATACATCTATCTTCTACAATTTTACTATTTCTTTTTTGTTTAAAAATATTTTTAAATATATTATTCTTTTCTAAATTATTTTTTATATATAAATCTAATTCTTGCTTCATAAAATGTCTCCTTTAAAGCGACCAATATTATTAATTAATCTAGTATTATTATATCAGAAAGAAGGGATATAATGAAAAAAATAATTAAAGATGAAATGGATATAGTATTTTTACTAGATAGAAGTGGTTCTATGGGTGGAGTAGAAGATGATACTATAGGAGGATATAATAGTTATATAGATAATCAAAAAGGTAATAATGTTAAAATAACTACTATATTATTTGATGATAAGTATGAAGTATTAACAGATAGAGAAAGTATAAATAATATAGATAAATTAACAAGAGATGATTACTTTGTAAGAGGTTCTACAGCTTTAATGGATGCTATAGGTAAATCAATTAATTATATGGATAGATGTAAATCAAAGAAAGCTATGTTTATAATTACTACAGATGGATATGAAAATTCATCTAAAGAATATAGTAAAGATAAAATAAAGAAAATGATAAAATCACATGATAATTATGAATTTATTTATATAGGTGCTGATATAGATTCATATTCTGAAGCAGAATCTATTGGTATATCTAGAAATAATACTGCAAGTTATAAGAAAGATAAAAAAGGTATATCAACATTATTTGGCGCAGTTGCTAAAGCATCAAGTATGATGTGCAATGAAGAATCATTAGATTGTAGTTGGAAACAAGAATTAGATAGTTATATAAAAGAAAATAGTTAGTTATTACTAACTATTTTTATGTTAAAATATTATTGGTGGTTATATGACTATAAAAGTAAATAATTTAAATCTACATGATACTATAACATGTGGACAAATATTTAGATATGAAATAGAAGAAGATAATTCATATACAGTAGTACTTCCTGATAGAGTAGTTAATTTAAAATTAGATAATAATAATCTAGTTATAGATTCTAATAATATGGATAATATAGAAGAGGTAATACTTAAGTATTTAGATTTAAACTTTGATTATGATAAATTGAATAAAGAATTAATTAATATTGATACTGATTACAAAGATATAATAGATTATTGTAATGGTTTAAAGATGATTAATGAACCAAGATTTGAAGTAATAATAAGTTATATATTGAGCGCTAATAACGGAGTACCACAAATAAGAAATAGTTTAAATTTAATATCAAAAAATTATGGTACAAAAGTTTTATTTAGAAATAAAGAATATTATTTATTTCCTACATATCAAATGTTAAAAGATGTAAGTATTGATGATTATAGAAATTGTAAAGCAGGATTTAGAGATAAATATATATATGAATTTGTACAAAAAATAAATAATAATGAATTTAGTTTAGATATAATAGATACTATGAATAGTAATGATGCATTAGAATATTTAATGACTAATAAAGGTATAGGAGAAAAAGTAGCTAGTTGTATATTATTATTTGGATATCATAGATTTGATGTATTTCCTATAGATACATGGGTAAAAAAATTTATGAAAGAAAAATATAATTTAACTACTATAAGTAGTATTAGAGAATTTATGTATAATAAATATAAAGAAAATTCTGGATTAATAATACAATATGTTTTTGATTATAGTAGAAATAGAAAATAGTATTGAATTTAATTATTGTAATTTGATATAATACATAACTAGAAGGTGATAAAATGATAGGTCCAACAAAGGAAGATAAAGAATTATTTGAAGAAATATTGAAGGATAAAGCAATTAGTGATGCTATGTTAAAACCAGAATTAAGTGAATATATAGAATCACTTTTAAATTTAGAAATATCAGCTTTATCAAAAAATAATATAAGTATTAAAGAAGAGGAAGCTTTAAAGCAATTAGAAGTATATAGAAAAGTAGTATATTATAATATAATGTTAAGAGGTAAGAAATTAGTTGATAATACTAGTGATAAATATAATTTCATAGATTCATTTGATTCATTTTTTATTGCTTTAAAGCAATATGATGATGAAAATTATAATAATCAATTATTTTTAATAGGAAGAGATTTAGAATATAATTCATATGTAGAATTATTTTCTAATGAAAATATATCTTTTGAAGAATATATGAAAAAAAATAGAGATTATATTCAACAAATAAAAGATGAAATGAATTTTGAATTTAATTCGCAAGCACTTATAGGACAACATGATGAATATAAACTATTGCGTTTAACAGCAATATTAGAAGAATTAGAAAGTAAATCTGATAAAACATGGCAAAATGATTATAATAGAGACATGTTTATAGCAAGTGAACAAAGAAGTTATTTAAGATTATTTTTAGATGATGCTAAATTAAAAGAAGATGATTTTACTAAGGATGATGAAAATAATTTAGTAAGAGAAGGAAAAGTATATCGATTGACTATAGAAAAATAACTACTCATTAGAGTAGTTTTTCTTTCCATTCATTTTCTTTAAATCCAATTAAAAATATATTATTATCTACAAGTATTGGTCTTTTAATTAACATACCATTACTAGCTAATAATTTAATTTTATCATTATCATTCATAGTATTTAATTTATCTTTTAAATTTAGTTCTCTATATACTAATCCAGAAGTATTAAATAATTTATTAATATTTAAATTAAATTTATTTATCCAATTAGTTAATTCTTCTACATTGGGAGTATCTTCTTTAATAGCTCTATCTATATATTTAATTTTATTATTATCTAAAAACTTTTTAGCACGTATACAAGTAGAACATTTACTATATTCAATAAACATCATATAAATCACCTAAATTAATTATAACATATGATATAATAAAATTAGAATAGGAGAGATAGTATGATGTATATAACACCTAGATTAGAAACTGATAGGTTAATATTAAAAAGAGGTAGTTTAGAAGATTATTTAAAAGTATATGAGTTTAATTTTAATAAATTAAAAGGTATAAATGGAGAATGTGAACGTGAAAAATGTGATCCTAAACTAATTGAACCTTTTGTAATGTATGCTGATGAAGAAGAAAACGTATTAGATTTTATAGTATATTTAAAAGATAATACACCTATAGGTAATATAGTTGCAGATAGATATGGACAATATGGAAATAGTATTGAACTATCTATAAACATACATCCTGATTATTGGAATTGTGGATATGCTAAAGAGGGTATATTAGAAATAATGAAATATATATTTGATAATTTAGATATAGATACAATTATATATGGATATGCAGAAGAAAATTTAAAATCTAAAAGTGTAAATGATAAAATAGGATTTGAACCTATTGATAAACGTGTTGAATATTATAAAAGAATAAAAAAATGGGTTACTTCTATAGTAACTAGTATGTCAAAAGAAAAATTTAAAGAATTATACGAAAGTAAAACAAAATGAAATATATAGTAATATCAGATATACATGGAGTATATGATTATTCTAAAAGAATAGATAATATAATTAATAAGGAAAATCCAGATAAAATAATATTATTAGGAGACTTATATACTCATAGTAATACTAATTATATGGATACAGTTAATATATTAAATAAATATAGTGATAAGATATTATGTACACAAGGTAATTGTGATAATGATGTAGACATATTAGTATCTAATTTTAAATTTGAAAAATATATAATATTAAATATAAATAATAAAAAATTCTTTTTTACACATGGTCATTTATTTGATATATATTCTATACCTAGTGATATAGATATATTTATATTTGGTCATATGCATACTCATTTTATAAAAAATATAAATAATAAACTTATTATTAACACAGGGTCATTATCATTACCAAGAAATAATACATTACATAGTTATGTAGTAATAGATGATTATAAAATAACTATAAAAGATATTGATAATAATATTATAGATAGTGTAGAATATTAAATTGAGGTGTTAGTATGAAAGTATTATTTGCAACTACAAATAAAGCTAAAATGAAATCTTATGGTACACCACTTATTAAAAGTGGAATAGAATTACTTAGCTTAAGTGATTTAAATATTGATATAGATGTAGATGAAAACGGTAATGATGTAGTAGAGAATGCTACTATAAAAGCTAAGGCATATTATGAATTAAGTAATATAGATACATTTGCTATTGATGAAGGATTATATTTTGAAGATGTACCAGATGATATACAACCTGGAACTCATGTAAGAAGAGTAGGAAATAAAAGATTAAATGATGAAGAAATGATTACATATTATTTAGACTTAGTAAATAAATATGGTAAAAATGGAATACTTAGAGGATATTTTAAAAAAGCAGTAGCACTTATTATAGATGGAGAAATAAATACTTGCGAAATAAAAACATATAGAGAATTTATTAATAAGAGAAGTAGTGTTATTAGAGAAGGTTATCCTTTAGCATCTATTCAATATGTAGATAGATATAATAAGTATAAATCAGAACTAACTGATTTGGAAAATGAAGAAATAAAAAAAGAAGAACAAAACGATATAATTAATTTTTTATTAGAAAAATTAAATGAAAAAGAAAAAATAAAAAAACTAGGAAAGTAATTTTACTAGTTTTCTATATATTTAATATTTTCATACATTTTTATAATATATTTTAAAGTATTATCGGGTTTTAAATTATCATATGAAATATCTTTGAAATCATATGTTTCTGCATTAGATATATTGTATTTAGATAATTTATCATATACTAATAATACATTAGAATTTTTTAAGTCATTAGCATAATTATTTAGTTCATTAGTTTGTTTACTAATAATTAATTTATTACTAGTAACAATATTATTTGTATTATCTATAATTAAGTTAATAATATCTAGTATTTTATTTAGTAAAAACAAATCACAACTAGTAAAACTATTTTGAAATTTATTATAATCTAATAAATATACTTCACCATTTTCCATATTTTTTTTCATATTAATAAAATAATTATATATGTTTTCTTTATAATCTTTTTCATTAGATTTAATAATTCTTAATATGTCATATAAGTCATCATATTTTTTTACTCTATTTGGAGTACATTCATCATTGGTAAAATTAAACAGTTTTCTAGATTTTAAATTTATTATTTTTAATTTACCTAAAAATGAATTATTCATTTCTTTTAAATCATTAATATCTTTAATAATTTTTTCATTAGATTTAATCATATCATTATATTCAACAATTAAATTACTAGTTTTTTTACTTTTAGCATTTACTTCATTAATTCTAGTTATTATATGTTGAATAATTTGTCTTTTATCTTCAGCATGTATATTAAGTATTTGATTATAATCAATTATTTGATTATTTAATTTAAATATTAATTCATTACCATTAACTTGTACAATTATATTATGTAACTTCCATATATTTATTTCTACTATATAAAGTATTATAGTCATAAAACTATTATATTCTTGTTCTTCATAGTATTCTTTATGATAAGTATTATTAATATCAATTGTATATTTTAATTGCCCAAAATTATAATCTACATTACTATTTTTAAATAAAAAAGATAATATATATTTTGCTCTTTCTGCTTCAAATTTCATTTTACCACCTATACTAATTTTAACATATTTTTTATTATTTGACATTTATTTTAGTTGATAGTAATATATCCACTAATAAAGGGGACTGAATATTATGATTTTTATTCAAAATCTTGGTTTAATAGTAACTAATAAATGTAATATAGATTGTAAACATTGTTCTAGAGGTTGTAAGAATAATAATGATATGAAAAAAGAAGTTATAGATAAAGTATTAGAAGAATGTAAATATATAGGTAATTTATGTTTATTAGGTGGAGAGATTACACTATCTACTGAAATATTAGAATATTTATTTAATAAAATTATAGAAAATAGAATAATAGTACAAGAGATGACTACTGTAATAAATGGTACTAATTATAGTGAAGAATTTTTAAGATTATTGGATTATTTAAATAATTATATAGAATCATATATGAATAAAGGAAGTTCAAATACTACATTTACTTTATCATTAGATAAATACCATTTAGAAGAAATAAAAAGATTAAATATGGAAGATAGTTATAAAGAAAGTATGAGAAGATATAGTTCATCTATACATTTTTATGGATATCAAATATTAAAACCAAATAAAAAATTATTTAGAGAAGGAAATGCAGCATTACTTGATAAAAATATAACAGTACCACTTAGACATTCAAATTATTATGTTACATATGCAGGAAAAGAAAAGTTATGTAATGTAGGACCAATAGTATGTATAAATACAAATGGAATATATACAGAATGTGATGCATCAATAAAAAGTCAAGAAGATGTATTTAATTATGGAAATGTATTAGATACAAGTATAGAAGAATTTGCTAAAACATATGGTAAAGTAGTAAGACCATTTATGTGGAATATTAAAACTAATTTAGAAACAAAAAAGTATCAATCTTATAATAAATAGATTGATACTTTTTATATGTATCTTTACTTGTAAAATATTAGTAATATGATATAATTAATAATAGGTGATAGTATGATAAATAAGACTAAAGTAGTATCTACAGTAGGACCTGTGACTATGGAAAAATCACAAATACAAAGACTTATAGAAAATGGAACAGATGTAATACGTATAAATATGTCTCATGCAGATTATAATTTTTGTCATAATATTGTAGATAATGTAAAAGAAATAAATCATGAATTAGGTACTAATGTAGCACTTCTTATGGATTTAGCAGGACCAGAAATTAGAATTGGTAAATTTATAAATGGTCAAGCTTTATTCCGTAAAGGAGATAGAGTAAGAGTATACTTAGATGAAATAGAAGGAGATAGTACTAAATTTTCAGTAAGCTATCCTAATTTTATTCAAGAAATTGGGTACAATAGTATTGTAAGCGTAAAAGATGGTACTATGTTAATGGAAGTAATAGAAATATTGCAAGACTTCTTTGTATGTGAAGTACTTAATGATGCTTTTATAGAAGATAATCAAAATATATGTATACAAGGTAAAAAAATTAAATTACCTTTCTTAAGTACTAAGGATGAAACTGATATTACTTTAGCACATAAATTAGGATTTGATTTTATATCTTTATCATATGTAGAAAGTGCTGAAGATGTTTTAGCAGTAAATGATATGTTGATTAATTTACAAAATGAACATATAAGTTTAATTGCTAAAGTAGAAACAAGTGAAGCCGTAGAAAATATAGATGAATTAATAAGAGTAAGTGATGGTATTCAAATATCACGTGGTGATTTAGGAGTTGCTATGAGTATAGAAAGAGTACCAGGGATACAAAAGAAAATAATAAAAAAATGCCATGATGCAGGTAAAGTAAGTATAGTAGGTACTGAGGTAATGTCTTCTATGGAAAGAATGGCAAGACCAACAAGAGCAGAAGTATCAGATGTTGCTAATGCTGTTTTAGATGGTGTAGATGCAATAATGTTATCAGGAGAAACTACTATAGGTAAATATCCAATTGAAACATTAAAAATGGTAGAAAAGATTATTAATTCTGCTGAAATGGATATAGATTATAAAGAGTATTTAGAAAATACTCCTGAAAAATCAAATGATATAACAAATATTATTGCTCAAAATGTAGCATCAGCTGCATATAGATTAAAAGCAGCAGCTATAATAGCACCAACTAATAGTGGTTATACAGCAAGAATGATGAGTAGATATAGAACTTGTTGTCCAGTAATAGCAGCAAGTCCTAATGTTAATACTGTTAAATCATTACAATTGAATTTTGGAGTAATACCAGTGTTAATAGATGAATTAAATACATTTGATGAAATAACTAATATGTCAAAAAATATGACATTTAAACTTATTCCAACAAATCCAAAAGATAAAATAATAATTACTGGTGGATATCCATTTAATGAAGTTAAATATACTAACTTTATGAAAATAGAAGAATTATAGAAGAGGGTGAAATAATGTACGATTTAGGTGATCAATTTGTCTTAGATTTAAATAAGGCTCGTCCTAATCCCGCAAGCGTTTTGCAAGGAGATAAATATAGATTCACAGTATTAACTGAGCGTTTAATAAGACTTGAATATAGTGAAACTGGAGAATTTGAAGATAAACCAACAGAATTAGTTTGGTATCGTAATTTTCCAAAACCTGAATTTACTGTTATAAATAATAAAAACAATTTAGTAATAGAAACAAAATATTTTTCTTTAAATTATACTAAGGAAGCAAAATTTGCAGGAAGTGCAATGAATAAAACTTCTAACCTTAGAATAGATTTAATAGGTGTTGATAAAACTTGGTATTATGGACATCAAGAAGTAAAAAACTTTGGTGCTCCAGTGTTACAAAAAAATGGTTCTTCAGACGATAATAAAGAATTTAATATGAAAGGATTATATTCTATAGATGGTTTTACATGTATAGATGATTCAGATGATTATTTATTTAATCAAAGAGGAAACTGTGTACAAAGAGCAAATAAAGAAATAGACTTATATGTATTTATGTATGGTAAAGATTTTACTTTAGCACTTAAAGATTACTTTATGATTACAGGTTATCCAGCATTAATACCTAGATATGCTTTAGGAAACTGGTGGAGTAGAAATGATACATATAATGATACAACAATAGATGATTTAATAGAAAACTTTAATAATCATAAAATACCACTATCAGTTTTAATGCTTGATAAAGATTGGCATATAAGACCTAAAGTGGGAGATAAAAGATTGCGTACAGGATTTACATTTAATGGAGATTTATTTAAAAATCCAACTAACTTAGTAGAAAGATTACATAATTTAGGTATTAGATTAGGAGTAAATATAAGTCCTATAGATGGATTCTATCCAACAGAAGCATTTTATAAAACAGCAGCAAAATATTTAGAACCAAAACCTGAAGGATATATACCATTTAATGTATATGATTCAAAAACAATAGATGTATATTTAAAAGTATTTATACATCCATTAGATAATTTTGGTATAGATTTCTTCTGGATAGATTGGTATGATAAAACAAGAGAAAATGAATTAACACTTTTAAAACATTATCATTATTATGATATGATGCGTGGTTATAAGAGAAGACCAATGATATATGGATATAATTCTAGAGTAGCAGCACATAGATATCCAGTATTATATGCAGGAAAGAGTGTAGTAAGTTGGGAAACTTTAGCAAATATTCCATATTTTAATGGTAGAGCTGCTAATATAGGAGTATCATGGTGGAGTCATGATATTGGTGGATACTTTAATGGTACAGAAGATAATGAATTATATGAAAGATATATTCAACTTGGTACATTCTCACCAATATTAAAATTAAGTGCTGATGCAGGAAGATTTTATAAACGTGAACCATGGAGATGGAATGTACAAACATATGCAATTGCCACAGAATATTTAAACTTAAGACATAGATTAGTACCATATTTATATTCAGAGGCATATAAGTATTATAAATTTGGTATTCCTCTAATACAACCAGTATATTATCAATATCCAGAATTATATGATGATACATTATATAAAAATGAATATTCATTTGGTAGTCAATTCTTTGTATGTCCAATTACATCAAAAAAAGATTTAGTAATGAATAGAGTAATACATAAATTTTTCTTACCAGAAGGAAACTGGTTTAACTTTAGGTCAGGTAAGAAATTTGTTGGTAAGAAAAAACATGTATCATTCTTTAAGAATGAAGAATATCCTGTATTTGTTAAAGAAGGTGCTATTATACCAATGGCATTACATGCAAATAGAAATGATACTACACCACCTAAAAATATGGAAATACAAATATTCCCAGGAAAGAGTAATTCATTTAAATTATATGAAGATGATGGTGTAAGTGATTTATATTTACAAGGATATTCATTAACAACATTAATAGATTATAACTATTTACCAAATAATTATACAGTTATAATTAGACCTTTAGAAGGAAAAACAGGTATAATACCTGCAACACGTAACTATACAATTAGATTTAGAAATACAAGAAAATCTAATGATGTACAAGCATTTATTAAATCTACTAAAACTGAAGTTAAAACATATATTGATGGACCAGACTTTATAGTAGAATTAAAGGATATACCTACAACAGAACAATTAACACTTAACTGTAAAGGTAAAGATATTGAAATAAATGCTATAAGAATCATATTAGAGGATGTTGAAGAAATCATAAGTGATTTACCATTAATGACATCACAAAAAGATGAAGTATTTAATTTATTGATAGATAAAAATATGACTAAAGATAAAAAACGTATTGAATTCCATAAAATGGCTAGAGGTAAAAATGCTTATGATAAAAAATATGTTCAATTATTTATACAATTACTTGAATATATAGATCAAATACAATAGAGAAATCTATTGTATTTTTTATTTTATACTTGTAAAAATCAATTTGATGTATTATAATACGTGTATACGGCGTTGAAAAAGAGTAGTAATAATTGATTATTATTTAGAGAAAAAGTGGTTGGTGAAAACTTTTAATAAGATGTTATGAACTTGCTTTGGAGCTTTTTATATGATAAGTATAAAACGTATATCTGCGTTAAAGATTTAAGAGCATAATTAGAATATTATGAAATAGGGTGGTACCGCGACTTTCTAGACGTCCCTATATCATAATATTTTTTTTGTTTATTAGGAGGTGTAATATGGAATATATAATATTTTTTATATCAGCTTTTCTTATAATATTTTTATTTTATAATATATTTGTTATAAAAAAAGAAAATGCTTTAAAAAGAATGAAAAAAAGTAAAGATGTAATGCTTGTTAGTAAGATAGGTAAAGTAGATATAGAAAAAGTAGATTTTAAAAAATTAGTACAACTGCTTGGTTTAACAAATGCTTTTATAATTTCAACAGTAGGTACAATAATGTTAATACTTGGTATATTTATTAAAAACTTTTATTTATGGGTTACAATAACTTTTATATTAAGTATAGTATTATTAGTTCCAATGATATTTATATGTTACAAATTAGTAGGAAAGAAAATTAATAAGGAAGGTAGATAATATGTATAATTTTAGTGAAGTAGAAAAAAAATGGCAAAATTATTGGATGGAAAATAAGAGTTTTAAAGTAGATATAGATAACTCTAAAAAGAAATTTTATATGTTAGTAGAATTTCCTTATCCATCTGGTGTAGGATTACATGTAGGTCATGCTAGAGTATATACTGCTAGTGATGTACAAGCAAGATATAGAAAAGCTAAGGGAGAAAATGTATTATTTCCAATGGGATGGGATGCATTTGGTGCTCCAGCAGAGCAATATGCTATAAAGAATCATATACATCCAAGTGAAGCAGTAACTGAAAATATTAAAGTGTTTAAAGGTCAAATGCAATCATTAGGATTATCAGTAGATTGGGATAGAGAATTTTCAACAACTGACCCTGATTATTATAAATGGACTCAATGGCAATTCTTACAATTTTATAAAGCAGGATTAGCTTATAAAGATGAAAAAGAAATTAATTGGTGTCCAAATTGTAAAATGGGATTATCTAATGAAGATGCTGAAGGTGGAGTATGTGAACGCTGTGGCACAAGAGTTGAAAAGAAATTAAAGAATCAATGGGTTTTAAGAATGAGTAACTACGCTGATAAATTATTAGATGGTTTAAAAGATACTGAATTCTTAGAAAAAGTTAAAACAGCACAAATTAATTGGATAGGTAAAAGTATTGGTGCATCAGTTAATTTTAAAATAAAAGATACTGATGATTTCATAGAAGTATTTACAACACGTGCTGATACTTTATATGGTGCTACATTCATGGTTATTTCTCCAGAACATCCATATATAGAAAAATATGCAGATAAAATAAATAATATAGATGAAGTTAGAAATTATCAAGATGAAGCTAAGAAGAAAAGTGAAATTGAAAGAACAGATGCTACTAAAGAAAAAACTGGTGTTAAGTTAGAAGGAATAGTAGCAATTAATCCGATAAATGATAAAGAGATACCTATATATGTAAGTGATTATGTATTAGTAAATTATGGTACAGGTGCTATAATGGCAGTTCCTGCACATGATACAAGAGATTATGAATTTGCTAAGAAGTTTAATATAGATATTATACCTGTAATAGAAGGTGGAAATATTGATGAAGAAGCATATGTAGGAGATGGAGTACATATTAATTCAGATATATTAAATGGATTAGGTAAAGAAGAAGCAATTAATAAAATGATTGAATACTTAGATAGTAAAGGTATAGGTCATAAACAAGTTAATTTTAGATTACAAGATTGGATATTTTCACGTCAAAGATTCTGGGGAGAACCAATACCTATGGTATATTGTGAAAAATGTGGATGGGTTCCAGTACCAGAAGAAGAATTACCAATTGTATTACCAAATGTAAGCTCTTATGAACCAACAGAAACAGGAGAATCACCTTTAGCAAATATTGAAGAATTTGTTAATTGTAAATGTCCAGCTTGTGGTGGAGATGCTAAAAGAGAAACTGATACAATGCCTAACTGGGCAGGATCTAGTTGGTATTGGTTAAGATATATGGATCCTAAATGTGATACAGGAATAGCTAGTATGGATGCATTAAAATACTGGGGTCAAGTAGATTTATATGATGGTGGTATGGAACATGCAACACGTCACTTATTATATGCTAGATTCTGGAATATATTCTTACATGAACAAGGATTAGTTCCATATAGTGAACCATTCTTAAAACGTATATCACATGGTATGATATTAGCTAGTGATGGTACTAAGATGAGTAAATCTAAAGGAAATGTAGTTAATCCAACAGAAATGATAAATGAATATGGTTCAGATGCTTTACGTACTTATGAAATGTTTATAGGAGATTATAGTAAAGATGCTTCATGGAGTGAAAATGGATTAAAAGGATGTAAAAAATTCTTAGAGAGAGTATGGAAATTACAAAATAAATTAAATGATAGTACAGAATTTACTAGTGGATTAGAAGTATTAATGAATCAAACTATTAAGAAAGTTACTATGGATATAGAAAACTTAGATTATAATACTGCTGTATCAGCTTTAATGATTTTATTAAATGAAACAGATAACTATGAAACAATTAGTAGAAAAGATTATCGTACATTAATTAGTTTATTAAATCCATTCGCACCACATATTACAGAAGAAATAAATGAAATATGTGGATTAGGTACTCCATTATGTGCAAGTACTTGGCCAACATATGATGAAGCTAAAACAGTAGATTCTACATATGAAATGGTTGTACAAGTAAATGGTAAAGTAAGAGGTAAAATAGTAGTAGATACTAATTCTTCAGAAGAAGATATGAAAGTTTTAGCAAAACAAATAGATAATGTTAAAGCTCATATTGAAGGTAAAGAAATAGTTAAAGAAATAGTTATTGCTAAAAAATTAGTTAATATAGTTGTTAAATAAAAGGAATATATATTCCTTTTATTTTTTTATGTTATAATAATACGAATAAGGAGTGGTTTTGTGAATGATAAACTACTAGATGAATTAACTACATATTCTGATTATTATATTTATGAAGAAAAATTAAAAGAATATATATTAAAAGAAGGAATAAATAATATAGATAAATATTTAGATATATTATTTTTTAAAAAATATTCTTATGAATTTTGTGATGTATTATTTAAAAATGGATATAGATTATCTAAAAGCACAATAAATAAAGATTGTTTTGATTGTTCTTCTATAAGATTATATATAGAAAAATATCTAACTGAAGATAATAAAAAAGATTTTTTTGATTTTGTTACTCAATATGATAAAACATCTACTTTTTTTGTATCAGAGGGACGTTCTTTAACATATGAATTAGCAAAGTTAGATTATAAACCAGAAAAAAATGGTTCATTAAAATATAATAGTGAATACTATATATATTATCTTATGTTAAATATAGATAATAAGAAGAGTGCTAAAAAATTTATTGAAGATGAATGTGGTTACTCAATTGATGAAAAATTTTATAAATTATTATATGAAAAAGATTTATTAAATTATGTTAAAAATCATCAAGATGTATACTTTTTTATACTTAGTAATTTTTTAGCATATGAAATATATTTAAATAGAACAAAAGATATTAGTTTTTTAAATGATGTACATGTTCAAAAATTTACAAATAAAGCAATTGAATTAATATTTAGTTTGGGCTATGAAATAACTGAAAAAAGCCCATGGTCGATACAAAATAATCCTTTAGCATTCGCTTATGCATTAAAAAATGGTAGTAACTTGCATGTGTTAAGATATTCTAAATTTCAAGAAATATCAGATGAATTAATATATATTATGTTTGAAAAGGGATATAAGATTAATAGTTTATCATATAGTTGGATATTAACTAGTGAGTTAGCTTTTTCTTTAGCACTAAAAAATGGTCAGAATGCTAATATAATTAATTATGCTCAAATGGAATTTAGTGATAAATTTATAAAGAATATACTTGATAATGAATATAAATGTGATGTATCAAAATTAAATTTTAGTAGAATGGTAAATGGTTTATCTTTTAAACTATATTATGATGCTAATAAAAATAAACCTGATTTTGATATACAAATAATTGATAAATTATCTATTTATCTGAATACTGAAATCATAATAGATATTATTTGTGAGGTAGATTGTAATTATAAAATTACAGAAAATAGTCCAACTTATATATTAAGTAGTGAAAAAGCTTTTAGAGCAGCATTGAGTAAAGGACAAGATATTAATATAATTAATTATTCTGAGATATATGATGTTTCGAGTGATTTTATTGATTTATGTTTAAGTGATAAATATAATTATTCAATATATTCCAATAGTCCTAAATTTATATTAAGTTCAAAATATTCAATAGAAAAATATTTATTAAAAAATAAAAATAAAGAAATAGATTTGAATTTTTTGAATAGAATAGAGTTTGATGTAGATAATAATTTTTTAAGAAAAATATTTGAATATGGTTATAGAATTAATTATTTAACACCTGATGAATTTTTAGAAAATGAATCACTAATGAAAGAATACTATGATTTATATGTTGAAAAAAATGAAATAAATTCTAAATATTTAAATTTATTAAATAATAATTATGGATTAACTAATTCAATAGTTGGAACTTTTAAAAATCAAGATTTTTTAACTTTAACACCACAAAGACAACAATTATATCTATTAAAATATGTATATTTTAATCATTCATGTAGAGTTAATTATAGAGAAAAATTTGTTAATATAATTAATAATAACTTATATAGCGATTTTATTAAAATATACAATTTATTGTATGATGAATGGAATATAAAAAAGGTGTTAGAATTAGTTGAAAAGTATGAAAAACATATTGATTTATTTAATGAAATAATCAATTCTAATTATGAATTAAATTATAATGAAAAAAGAATTATAAAAATATGTTTTGAGAAAGATATATATTTATTTAATATAAGTGGAATAAAGAAATTAAATAAAGAGATGTCTAATAATAATTTAGTATTGATTAAATCTAATAAAGAAAATATTAAGTCCTTAAAAGACATAATTTTTAAAATGTTATGTGCTAAATCATATGATGAAATGTCAATGTTTTTAGGATATATATTTAATGCAAGAAAGTATTATGAATTATATCATAGCATTAATAATAAAAAATTATTATTAGATTTAAAAAATTATAAACAAATAATGGAAATAATTGAGAAAATATTTTATTGTGAAGACAAAGTATTTTTAAAAAATTTAGCAAGTACTATAAATGATAGTTTTTATAAAAATGATAATATAACAAATGAATTATGGAATATATTTAATGATATAGAAAATACAATTAGATATTTTTATGGTGAAGAAATAAACGAAAAATTAACTAATGTAAATAAATTATTAGTAAATGAAAATTATAAAGAGTATGATGTAAAAAAAGATTTTTATCAAGTACCATATTCATTTGATTTGGATGGTAAAATTATAGAAAAAAATACTAAAGTAGATTATGTAGAATTAAAAGGTATACCATTTGTATTTTTAGCACATACAATTAATGCATATGGTAATGGAGGAAATATATCAAACTTTTATGAAAATAGGTTGATAGGTAAATCATATATATGTTTATCAGCATTTGATGATTTAAGAGCAAAGTCAGTAGTTAATAAAGAGGTAAATAATATAAATGATGTAACTATTCTTTTTGATAATATAGATAGCTCTAATTTAGTTGCATTTAGTTATGAAGATTTAAATTCTAGTGGGGATGATAATTCATTAAATATTTTTTGTAATAAACCTATGTTTAATTCTATAAGAGAAACAATTATGTTAACAACTACATATTTAGATAGTCACAACGAATATATTTATTATAGAGATGGAATAAAACCATGTGGAATATTAACATATCAAAAACCAAATGAATATCAAATAATGGCAGCAGCATATTTAAATGTACCTATAGTTAGAATAAATATTCAGTATTATCCTCAATCTATGTTAAATAAAGATGAAGAAGAACAATATGAAAAACAAATAAGTGAATACTATAAAACTAATTATAATCAAGTATATAATAATATAAAAGAAAGTAATGTTAAAATCCTTTCAAAAGAATTTTTTAACAGATATTTCAAATAATTGTAAATAGTGTTATAATTATTATGGTGATAATATGAATAACAATAAAAAAAGTTCTGACAATAGATTAATAGAATTGGGTAGTAAGTTAAAAAAAGGTATAACAAGCTTTTTAAAAAAACACGGTGATTTAATTATAATGAATGTAATTATATTTATTTTAACTGTGTTTATAGAATCATTATATATACATAAATTAAAATTATTAGTATGGTTTTTTAATACTATAATTTTTATAGCAGGACCTACAATATTATTTACATTAAAAAGAGGAATAAAAAGTAAAGATATTATACTTAGTATTCCAATGTTATATATATTATTTTTAATATTTTTAAGTTATTGTACATTAAGAGAATTGTATGGTATTTCATCATTAGGATTAGATAAAATACCTAATTATATTGATGCTCTAATGGTAGTATTTGTATTTACATTCTTTGAATATATTACAGTTTTAATTGTAAATAAAGTAAAAATTAAGAAAAATAAAATTAAGAAAGCATAGACTTTCTTTTTTTTGTAAAAATTTAAAAATTACAAAATAATAAAAATAAAAAGGAAATAGAAAAGAAATCACTAATAATATAGTAGGAGGGAAAAATAAATGATAAAAAAATTATTTTTTAGTATGTTGTTAATGTTGGTTTGTATTCCAGTGTTTGCTGCTAATGAAGCCTACTTTTATTATGATTCTGAAAGGGTAGAAGAAATGTGGATTACTAAAATTAGTGGAGAGAAAAAGCAATCAACTCATCCATATTTCTTAAAAAGAAAAAGTGACAATACTTATGTTTATTGTATAGAATTATTTGAACCTTTATATGATAATGTTAAATATGTATATGATTCTAAATATTCTAATTATGGTTTATCTAAACAAGATATAGATCGAATTAATTTAATTATATATTATGGATATGGTTATAAAAATCATACTAGTGATAAATGGTATGGATTAACTCAATATTTAATATGGAAGACATCTAATAAAGATGCTGATATATATTTTTCTAAGGAAAAATTTGGTTCTAAAGTAAATCTATATGATAGTGAAATAAAAGAAATAGAATCATTAATAAAAGAACATAATACAGAACCAAATTTTATAAAGAATTATATTATTTCTACTAATGATAATTTAGTAATAAATAGTAATATTGATTTAAGTAATTATAGTATTAATACAAATGCTAAATATGAAATTAGAAATAATAAGTTATATTTTAATAATTTAGATGTAGGAAATTATACAGTTAAATTAAAAAGAAAGGATAATAGATTTAAAAGTGACTATTTACTTTATTATAGTAAACAAAGTCAGAATATAATTGTACCAGGAGATAATAATATATTTAATAAAGAATATACATTCAATATTAAAGTAGAAGAGGGTACTGTTAGTATTAAAAAGAAAAATGAAGATAATATTTATCTTGAGGGCGCTAAATATGATGTATATAAAGATAATAATGTAGTAACTACATTAGTAACAAATAATAATGGTTTAGCACAAGTTAATTTACCATATGGAAAATATAAGCTTAAAGAAGTAGAAGCACCAGAAGGATATGAGTTAGATAATAATGAGTATGAGTTTGAAATTAGTAGTAGTAATTTAAATGTGGAATATGAATTAACGGACAGCAAAATATATGTAGATTTTAGTATTAATAAAAAGGATAAAGAAACTAATGAATATTTGAAGGGTGCTAAATATGGAATATTTAAAGATAATAAACTAGTTAGTGAATTAATAACTGATTCAAAAGGATATGCTAAAACATCATTATCATTTGGTACATATATAATTCGTGAAATAGAAGCACCATATGGTTATGAATTAGATGATAAAGATTATACTGTTATAATTAAGTCTAAAGATATGAAATATGATTTAGTATTAGATGATATGAAAATATATACACAAGTTAAATTCAGTAAAAAAAGTTCATATAATAATAAGTATTTAGAAAATGCTGTTTATGGAATATATAAAGATGGTAATATTGTACAAAAGATTATATCTCAAAATGGCGTTACAAAAATAAGTTTACCTTATGGAGAATATGAAATAAAAGAATTAATAGCTCCACCAGGGTATAAGTTAGATAGTAATACTTATAAATTAAATATTAATAGCAATAAGGAATATGAATTAAATTTATTAGATGAAAAGATAGTTATTAGTGTGCCTAATACAGGTATTAAAAAAAGTAATAAAGGTTATATATTAATTTTATTTGGTTTATTAGGATTATTTTATGGTAAGAAAAAGTATAACTTGTATTAGTTTATTATTTGTAGGATATGGAATTAGTTATTTTTGTATAAAAGATAATAATTCTTATAAAGAATTGACACGTAATGAATTGTTGGTGGGAAAATATTTTGAAAAGAATCATCAAATAAAAGAAACAAATGATTATATAGCCATTTTAGAAATACCAAAAATAAGATTTAAAAGAGGTTTATTTGAACAAAATAGTCCAGAAAGTGTATTAGATAAAAATATTATTTTTTTAGATGTATCTGATATGCCTGATAAAAATAATAGTAGAGTAATTATAGTTGGTCATAGTGGTGATGCTTATAATTCATATTTTAAAAATTTATATAAACTTAAGAAAAATGATAAAATTAATTTGTATTATAATAATACTAAATATATATATGAAATAAAGGATATATATGAAATAATAAAAAATGGTACATTAGCTTTAGAACCTAACAAAGTAAATAAAACATTAACTCTTGTAACATGTAGAGGTTCAAGTAAGCAGCTAGTTATAATATCAACATTAACAAAAGAAGAGAAGTATAGTTAACTTCTCTTTATTATGTTATAATTAAAGAGTGATATTATGAATAAAATTATAACTAATTTAAAAAAAAATAAATTATTATTATGTTATTCCTTTTTTGAAGGATTTTTATTGATGTATGGTTCATTATTAAACATGGATAAAAGTTTATCAAACTTTAAATTATACATGTTTCTTATTGTTTTAGCATTTACATCAATATTTTATATATTAAATAATATATATTTTAAAATATTATCTTTTACTTATAAACGGGAAGAAAAACATAAATTTTCTAAAAGAAAACTATTAATATTATGGCTAATAATATTAATATTATGGATTCCTGTATTACTTGCATATTATCCTTCTATATGGGCATATGATGTATATGATCAAGTACCACATTTAATTGGTCAAAATGTAACTAATAAACATCCAATAATTCATACACTATTTATAGAGCTATTTCTAATTATAGGTAAAAAGATTAATGAATATACTTTTGGAATATTATTATTAACTATAGTACAAATGATTATAATGTCTTTTATTTTTTCTTATTCTATAGAAAAAATAAATTGTAAGATTAATAATAAAAAAATAAGATTTTTAATTACTAGTTTATTAATTATATATTTTGGTATAATACCATTTAATTCTATAATGTCTATAAGTATAACTAAAGATGTAT
Organism: uncultured Erysipelotrichaceae bacterium; assembly: GCA_902795975.1. The sequence goes on along the minus strand of CADBNE010000036.1, from coordinate 7,492 downwards.
TATTTTCAGGATTAACATTACTATTATTGATATTTATATATGATTTTATAGATGAAGAAAAAATATCAAAACTAAAATATATTATGTTTATGATGATAGCAGTATTATTTATTTTAATAAAAAGTAATTCATTATTTATATTTATATTTTTAACATTAATGTTTATTATTTTATATAATGGAAATAAGAAAAAGAAAATAATTATAGTTAGTTTTTCTTCAATAATTATTTCAATAATATTAAATTCTATATTAGTAGCAAGTACTAATTCAAAAAAATATAGTAAATTTGAAACATATAATATTCAAATTCAAAATTTAATTTATGTTGCTATAAAACACCCAAGTATAAATGAGAATAAAGAAGAATTATTTGATATAATTCCTAGAAAATGTTTTGATAAAAATTTATCTAATGATTTTGATATAAATAGGGTAGATTATGCTAAAGATAAATTAGTTAATTGTGATTTAAATAATTTTAATTATAATAAATTTAATAATACTTGGATTAAGTATGGTTTAAAATATCCGATAGATTATATTGATTCATGGAGTAATGTTACTATTGGTTCTTGGTATTTATTAGATGAAACTCATGCTAATACATACCCAGGAGATAATCAAGGATATTTATTAACAGATTATAAATATATAGAAGGAATATCAGAAGAAGTTCCAGATAGTAAATTTCCTTGGCTATTTGATAAATTAGAAAGAGTAGCAACTATTAATGTTCAATATAAAAATATAGGTATATGGAGATTTATATTTGCTCCAGCTACATATGTGCTATCATATCTTTTATTATTAGTATATGTTTTATCTAAAAAACTAAGAAATGAACTAATACCTTTAATGATATTACTAGGTGTAAGTATTACTATATTAAATGCACCTGTAATTGTAGTTCGATATATCTATCCATTTATGGTATGTGTACCAATAATATTTGTTAGATTATTTACTACAAAAAAAGAGAAGCTTAATTAGCTTCTCTTTTAATATCCATAATTACAGGTAATATAATTGGATTACGACCTGTTTTTTCCATTATATATGCCGATAATTGATTAATAATTTCACTTTTTACTTCATTATAATTAACATGTTTTGTAATTTTACCTTTTATTGCTTCATTGCATTTATTTTCTAAATCTTTTAAGAATTCTATATTTTCTTGAATTAATACAAATCCACGAGATGTTATATTACAACTTCCAAGTAACTTATTATTTTTTGTATCAATATTTGCTATTACAACAACTATACCATCAGAAGACATTAGTTTTCTATCTTTCATAACAGCAGAACCAATTTCACCAATTCTGCTACCATCTATATATACGTCTCCAGCAACTACTGAATCAACTTGTTTAATATTACCTTTATATAAAGATAGAACATCTCCATTTTTAAGTACGAATGTATTTTCACGTGGTATACCACATTCAACAGCTAAATCTGCATGTTGTTTTAACATTCTATATTCACCATGGAAAGGCATAAAATATTTTGGCTTAATTAATCGTAACATTAATTTTAATTCTTCTTGATTACCATGTCCTGATGTATGCACATCTGTAAGTGATGTATTGGTACATACTTTAACACCTTGTAAGTATAATTTATTAATTACCTTAGAAATACTTAATGCATTACCAGGAATTGCAGATGAAGAAAATATAACTAAATCATCAGGTTGTATTTTTATTTGTCTATGATTTCCATTAGCAATTCTAGATAGTGCTGCTAAAGGTTCACCTTGTGATCCCGTACAAAGTAGACATACTTTATCAGGTGCTAATGAATTAGCTTCCTCAGGTGTAACAAATATTTCCTTATGTTTAATATATCCTTCATTTAAAGATATTTCTATATTGTTTTCCATACTTCTACCAAAAATCGCAACTTTACGATTATTTCTTTTACAAGTATCAACTATGTGTTTTAAACGATAAATGTTTGAAGCAAATGTCGCAATTATTATACGACCTTTATGCTCTAAAAATATTTCAGATAATGTTTCATCTACTTGAGACTCACTAACACTAAATCCTGGATTTAATGCATTAGTACTATCACTAAGTAATAATGTAACACCATGTGAACCGATAGCAGCCATTTTTTGTAAATCAGCCATAGGACCAATGGGTGTTAAATCAAATTTAAAATCTCCAGTAGTAACAATTGTTCCATTTGGTGTAGTTATTGCTATACCATGTGAATCTGGAATAGAGTGAGTAGTTCTAAAAAATTCTACACTCATAGTTTTAAATTTTAATTTAGTCTTATCTGTATATACATATAAATTATTATATTTTAAGTCACGATCTTCTAATTTTTTTCTAATCAATCCTATTGATTGATTTGGAGCATATATAGCAGGAATATTTAAAGTTTGTAATAAATATGGTATTCCTCCTATATGATCCTCATGCCCGTGTGTAATTAATAAAGCTTTTATTTTCTTTTCATTTCTTTTTAAATAAGTAAAATCTGGAATTATATAATCAATTCCAGGTAGTTCATTAGATGGAAAAGTTATACCTACATCAGTAATTATTATTTCATTATCTGTTTCGATGCAGTACATATTTTTCCCAACTTCTCCTAAACCACCTAGGGCAAATACTTTCGTATCACCGCTATTTGTTAGTTTCAAATTTTTCTCTCCTTTCTTTCTTAAATGAATTTAACTATAACATTATACCTTTTTTTTCTTGTTTTGTCTACTTTATATTTATTGACACTTATTATTTAGATGTGTAAAATCTAATTTATTAAAATGAAAGAAAAAATAATGTTAAAAAAAAGGTTAATATATGATAAAATATTTATGTAACATTATAAAGGGAGGTTTTTATGGGATTATTTAATAAATTTAAAAATTTATTTTCTAATAATAAAACAGAAGAGATAAAACAAGAAGAAAAAGAAAATGTAGAAGTATATGATAAAGGATTAGAAAAAAGTAGAAAAGAATTTGTTTCTAAGATATCTTTATTAAATTTAAAATATAAGAAAGTAAGTCCTGAATACTTTGAAGAATTAGAAGAAATACTTATAATGGCTGATATTGGTGTTAACACTGTTATGGAGTTTGTTGATAAATTAAAAAAACGTGTTAAGCATGAACATATAGAAGATAGTGAAGATTTAAAAGAAATTATTGTTGATGAAATGTTTATTATATATGTTAATAACTCTATAATGGTTAATAAAATAAACTATGCTTCTGAAGGACCAACAGTAATACTATTTGTGGGAGTAAATGGAGTAGGAAAAACTACTACAATTGGAAAACTTGCTAGTAAATTAACTAGTGAAGGTAAAAAAGTATTATTAATAGCAGGTGATACATTTAGAGCAGGAGCAGTAGAACAAATAGTAGAGTGGGGAGAAAGAAGTAATTGTCCCGTAATATATAAAGAAGGTGCAGATCCAGCAAGTGTTATATTTGATGGTGTTACAAAAGCTAAAGAAGAAAATTATGATGTTGTATTAGTAGATACTGCAGGTAGATTACAAAATAAAACTAATTTAATGCATGAATTAGAAAAAATAAATAAAGTAATAGGAAGAATTATTCCTGGAGCACCACATGAAACATTGCTTGTAATAGATGCAACTACTGGACAAAATGGTATTAGTCAAGCTAAAGAATTTCAAAAAATTACAAATATTACAGGTATAGTATTAACTAAATTAGATGGTACTGCAAAAGGTGGAATAGTTCTAGCTATTAAAGAAGATGTAGGAATACCAGTTAAATATGTAGGATTAGGTGAAACAGCAAAAGATTTACAAGTATTTGATATTGAAAAATATATATATGGATTATTTAAGGATATGTGAGGTTAATATATGCATAATGTAGAAGTATATGAAATAAAAAGTTTTTCATTTAAGAAAATTAGTTTATACATACAATTATTTTTAATATTTTGTCTTATTGGTACTCTTGTAGCATATTTTCTATTAAAAAATAAAGATATAATTACTCTAGTATTATACGGTGTATTGTCACTTTTAATGTTAATTATGGCATATAATAATAAAAATTTTTATAAAAGAAAGTATATGACCTATATTTATTTGATAATTAGTGTTATACTTATAGGGAGTATAGTAGTGAATTTAGTATGGTCGATGTAAGATTAGGAATATTATTTGACTACTATGGAGAATTATTAACTGATAAACAACGAGAATTTTTTGAAGATTACTATTTTGATAATCTTACATTACAAGAGATAGCTGATAATTATGAAATAAGTAGAAATGCTGTACATAAAACATTAAATTCAATTATAAAAAAGCTAGAGTATTATGAAGAAAAATTAAAATTGTATGAAAAAGCATTAAAAATAAAAGAGTTAATAATAAATATAGATGATGAAACAAAAGAAAAAATAAATGATTTAATTTAAAGGGTAGAAGGGTGAGAATATGTTTGGAAGAATAGTTTATATAAGTGATAATGTTGCTCATGTAGAAGTACCTAAAACTACAGAAACATTTGTAAACTTAATGAATCGTCATGTTGTTTTTGAAGATGAAGATAAAAGAATTTTAGGTGAAGTAGAAGATGTATCTGCTGAAATAATGAAAATTAGATTTTTAGGTGAATTAACTGATAATAAGTTTATTGGTGGTGTACTTAGAAAACCTAATTTAACAGCTACAACAAGATTAATTAATCCAGAAGAATTAGATATAATAATGGGTACTGATAAAAAAGAAGGCTCATTTATGTTAGGTCATTCTCCATTATATGATAATAGAGAAATAAATGTTGATATAAATGAGTTATGTAGTAACCATATGGCTATATTTGGTAATACAGGTAGTGGTAAATCATATGGAGTTGCAAGATTTGTTCAAAGTTTATTCTATGATCCAAACTTTGTTCCATATAAAGCAAACTTTATGATATTCGATGCTTATGGAGAATATCATAATGCATTTAGAGAATTAAATAACATTAACCCTAATTTCCATTTTAAATTTTATACAACAAATAAAGCACAACTTAGAGAAGGTGGAGAATTATTACGTATTCCACTTTGGTTATTAGGTGTAGATGATTTTGCACTTTTATTACAAGCTGAGAAGCATTCTCAATTAACTATTATTGAAAGAATGATTAAGTTAGTTAGAGTATTTGCTACAGATGGTGATATTAGTACAAGATACAAAAACCATTTAATTGCAAAAGCAATTATGGATATTATGTATACAAACCAAACAGCTGCAAGTAAGAGAAATGATATTTTCTCAATATTAGCTAGTTGTTCAACAAAACAATTTAACTTGGAAGCTCCAGTACAAGGAATAGGTTATGTACGTAAATTCCGTGAATGTTTCTTAATTGATACATCTGGACAATTTACTGAAAGTATATTAATTACACAATATATTACTTCATTTATAGATGAAGAATTAGAAAGATATGAACCAACACCAGATCACTACTTTACAATTGATGATGTTGAAAAAGCATTACAATTTACATTAATATCTGAAGGTTTATTACGTAATGAACATTTATATAATGAAGCAATTACATTAAAAGTTAGATTACATGCATTAGCAATAGGTGAAGCTAAAGAATTCTTTAACTATCCACAATATATTACTATGGAAAACTATATTGCTAGCTTAGTTACATATAATAATACTAAAGCTCAAATAGTTAACTTCAACTTAGAGGATGCTGATGATAGATTATCTAAGACAATAGTTAAAATTTATTCTAAGTTATTCTTTGATTTTACTAAGAGATTAAATGAAAGAGCTAGTATACCTTTCCACTTAGTACTTGAAGAATCACATAGATATGTACAAAACGATATAGATAACTTCTTACTTGGATATAACATATTTGAACGTATCGCAAAAGAAGGACGTAAATTTGGTATGTTATTATTCTTAATTTCACAAAGACCAGTAGAATTATCTGAAACAGTTATATCACAATGTAGTAACTTCTTAATATTTAAGATGACTCACCCAAGAGATCTTGAATATATGGAAAAGATGTTACCAAATATGAGTGCTGAAATTATGGAAAAACAAAAGAGCTTACAACCAGGTACTTGTGTAGCATTTGGTCGTGCATTTAGTATACCAATGATTGTAAGAATGCCATTACCAAATCCAGAACCATATTCAACAAATGCTGATATAGTAGGACGTTGGACTGCATAAAAAAAGAAAAGTAATCATATGATTACTTTCTTTTTTGTTTAGTATATTCTTCAGTATATTGGAATCTGCTTGATTGATTACATTATATAATGCTTGTTCAGGGTTGTCTAGTTCTAAAGGAGAAGTTATTCTAATTTCTTCAATATTTGCTAAAGTATTATCTAGTAAATCATTATAATATGGTATAAAGTGTAATACTTTTTTTGTTGTATTATCTCTTCTAGAAATTTCTACTTCAATATCAAATTCAGTTTCTTTTTTATTTTTTTCATATAAATATTTCTTCTTTTTATTTATCTTTATTCTAGCATAGCAATATCTGCAAGTAAAATTTTTTATACCTAGAAAATTATAAATTTGATTTATTAAATATACTTTCACATACTATAGTAGCACTCTTATCAATAAGTTTAATAATACTATATAATTTATATTTTTTTCTTTTATTTACTTTAATAAAAAGTATATTATCGTTATACTCATATCCATCTACTTTTATAACATAATAATCTAATTCTTTTAATTTAATATATACATTAGGATTATTAGTTAATACAGTTAACATATTATCACCTAAATTAAGTTTTTCTTCTATAATACATCCTAAGTATGAACCAATAAAACATCCACTTGCATATACCAATATACATATTGGATGATTAGGAAAACATTTAAATACTGATATAGTAGAGAATATCCATATTAGAGAAATAAATAAATTTAATAAAGAACCTATTAATTTTTTATGATTAGATAAAACTATTATTCTTAATGTAGTTAATATATTTTCTATAGTTTTAGCAATCAGTATTATGATAAATTTCATGTAATCACCATATATATTATTTGAATATTTAGCATTTAATATTCAAAATTATAGATTTTTATATATTTAAAATGTTATAATGGTTAATAGGTGATTATATGTTTGAAAGTTTAGGAGATAGATTACAAAATGCTGTTAGTAAAATAAAAGGATATGGAAAAATTACTGAAGATAATATCAGTGATGTAACAAGAGAAATTCGCTTAGCATTACTAGAAGCAGACGTAAACTATAAAGTAGTAAAAGAATTTATAAATAATGTTAAAGAAAAAGCATTAGGGGAAGAAGTTGCTAAGTCATTAAAACCAGGAGAAATGTTTGTAAAGATACTTAAAGATGAATTAGTAGAATTATTAGGTGGAGAACAAGCACCACTTTATACTAGTGGTAACCCATCTATACTTATGATGGTAGGTTTACAAGGTAGTGGTAAAACAACATCTATTGGTAAATT
>CADBNE010000035.1 GCA_902795975.1 uncultured Erysipelotrichaceae bacterium | reverse complement strand
TACTGGAGCAGAATCTTCTGCTATATCAATATCATCAAAATAAATAACCCAACTATTTTTCTTAATAACTGAATTACCTATTACTTTTAAAGTACTACTTAAAAGAGCAGAACCCAAAGTAATACCTACTAATAATATGCCTATAATTATAAAATAAAATGATATTTTTTTCTTACCGTTAAATATTTTTTTTATCATAATAAATCACCCTTATTCTCACGACTATTTTCTACATATAATTATACCATTTTTTGCAAAAAATTAAAAGGAATTTAGTCATTTTAACAGCAAAAAAATAAAGCATTTTTAATGCTTTATTAACTAATTTTTTCTATCAATAATTTTTTATCTTTTATAACATAAACTACTGTTGTTTTTCCTTCAACAGAACCAAATTTTTTATTGTCTTCTTCTCTAATTATTTTCTTAATAGTACCTACTTTTTCCTTACCTTTTAAGTAGTTAACAATTTTAGAAGTATCAAATTGTTCATCAATTTTATCATAGTGTTCGATATTATAATCATTATAATAATTCAATATTTCATAAGGATTAGAAACAACATATTTATCATATACAACTTTAAATTTATTCTTATTTATTTTTTTAATTTTATTTATTTTAAAATAATAAATTTTATCATTAGCAATATCAGTAATTGTTCTTGAATAAGAATATTTAAATGTACCTGTTGCATTATCAAATACTATTCCTTTACCTTGCATTGCTTGTGATATTCCTATATCACCAATTGTTTTATCAGTATATTCTAAGTCAAAATTAGAATTAATTACATCCTTAATTTCATCAATAGTATATTTTTCTTTGTCTTTTGTATTATATAAATATTCTACTGCAAAATTAATATAATTACCTTTATCATCTTTATTTTCAGTTATTTCATTAAAATAATCTGAAATTTCAGCGCTTTTTTCTTCAATCTTTACCTTCTCAAGTTTTGTAATTTTATTATAATTTAATATTAACATTACGAATGCTAAAACAATTATAAAACCAGCAAGACCATATAATCCAATTCTTACTTTTTTATTTTTTAATAACTCTTTAATTTTATCCATCTCTATTCACCTTCTAACACTAATATATATTATTTTATCTTATCAATCAATACTTTATCATTTTTTATTACATAAGTAATTTTTACTTTTTTACCCTTTTTAGCATATTTTGCCACATCATCATCAATTGCTTTTTTCAATGAGCTTATCTTTCCAGAGCCAGATAAATAATTTTTTATAGGTGTTACATCCTTTAAATCATATGTATATACACCATCTTTTTCTACGCCTTCAGTTTTAGAATTTTTATCTAAATAATAATTTAATATATCATATGGATTTTTTATTGTATATGTTCTATAAGTTGCTCTATATTTCTTTTTGTTTATCTTTGTAATTCCTTCAAGTTTATAATATGTAATTGGAGTTTCTGCTATAGTAACATTATCTCTTCTAATATTATTTAATTTATAAGCATTTGATGTCACATCAAATGTAACATTTTTTTCTAAAAGTAATGGAGTTATTCCAATATTTTTTATAGTTTCTTCAGTAAATTTCTTTGTAAAATGTTTTTTGAAAAAATCATTTAGTTCAGACACAGTCATTGAATCTTTACCATTAACATTATAAGAATAATCAAGTGCAAAAAGTATATATTTATCTATTTCTTTACTTTTTGATAAAGTAATATCCTCCAAATAATTTACTAATTCACTACTATTATTTTTAATTTCTTTTTCTTCTATAGAAGAAACATTTCTAGCATTAAATAAATATGCAAATGTAAATATAGCAAATATTAAAACCAATACTACTAGTATTGTTATACCTATATTTTTAGTTAATATTTTTTTTAAATTATCTAATATTTTTTTCAACTTAAACCTCCTATGTTCATCTATCTTTTTAATAACTATAAATATTATATCACGTTTAAAAAGAATAACCTATATTTTTTTATAAAAAAAGCAATAAAATTATTGCTTAATCTATTTCTCTACCCATTGGAGACACTTTAAATATTTTATTATTTTTTAATTTAATAATTGTTGTTTTTTCAATATCATCAAGTATATCAGAATCATCCTCTTCAGCTTCTGAATTTTCCAACATAAAATCAATTTTTTGTTCTAGCTTAGACTTAACTTCAGGATTTTTTTTCATTATATACACTAATAATTCATTACTATTCTTTAAGAAAAATGCACTTGAATCCTCTTCTTTTACATACACAATTGTTTTATTTATTTCATCACAATATTTAACAATATCATCAAAATTTTTGACGAACACAACAACTTCACCATCAATTTCATATTCATCATCACAATAAACAAGAATAGAATCATATCTCTTTAATAACTCATTTAATTCTTTATTATATTGTCTTTCTGATGTTTTTTTTGCTTTAAATACTTCATAACACAATAGCACAAAAAGTACAACAGTTATTGTTGCTAATATAATAAAATAGTTTATCATATCATTAAAAAACAATATTAATGATACTAAAAAGCAAAATAAAGTTATTATTCCAATAATTATTTTTTTATCAAAATTTTCCATTACTAGTCACCTCTAAATATTATTGCAGGATATGCTATAAAAGGAATTTTAAACATAACCTTTCCAACCACTTGTTTTTTATTTACATATAAAGGATCTGATGTATTATTATAATCACCCTTAGTTATAAAAGTACCATCAGCATTTATATTTATAATTCTATGTACAACTATAACTCCATCATCATTTTTATATGCAATAATATCCTTTTCTTTTAATTTATCTCTATTTGTTTTTTTATCAATTACAACAGCATCTCCAACTTTAATATTTGGAGTCATTGATGGAGTCTCTATTCCTATAATTTTCACTGGTCCAATACCAAATATCATTAATACAATTACTCCAACTACTAAAGCAAATGGTATATCAGATACTTTAAAAGTTTTAGTAGGAACTGATATATCACGATATTTAAAATCATCATTAATTTTTATACTCTTTATAAAAATTATAAATGGTAATAATAAATTAGCAACACTAATTAAATAATCACCTAAATCTGGTTCTAATGGTATATAGTAAAAATATGTATCAAGAATTAATCTATATACTAAACAACTTCTATAATCATTTTGATATACAAAATATGTACACATTATATTTTTCATAATAATAGGTAAAACAGTTACTGAAGTAAATTTAAAAATCTGTTCAATTGTAGAAAAAGAATCATATCTTACCTGTAAATTTATTTCCAATAATATCATAAGTGTAGTAATTAATACTATAAAAAATTTACTATCTTTATTTGCTCTTATAAATACATATCTAAATAGCTCACTACATATTATTGCAACAGCTACTGGAAATACATTACTTATTATTCCCGATATTTTTAAATTATACGAATTAGTTAAAAAACCTGTAACAAGCCCTATACCATAAATTGCTACAAAATATAAAAATACCGAAATACATGTATTTATTAAAATCTTTTTATTCAAATCATTTTTTATTATTTTTCTATAACTATATACAGCCATAGAAATACTAAAAAGTATAATTAAAAATGATGCTGAAATAGACTCATTATACTTCAATAATTTTGTATACACAAAAAATCTATATACTATTATATAGGCAACAATAAGTAAAGATATTAATATATTTTTCTTTTTTCTATCCATAACACACCTTCACTATTCTTATGTATTAATTTTACCATTTTTTTTGAATAAAATAAATAGTAAAAATAAAAAGCGAATAAATTCGCTTTTTAATCAGTAAAAATTTGTGCCCAATATATTGTATTATTATACTCATAATACCCAACCCCTATTTTAGTATACTGAGTATTTACCATATTTTTATAATGACCTTTTGATTCTTTCCAAGCAACTGATACTTCTTCAGAATCTAAATAACCATATGCTATATTTTCACCACAATATCCATAATTAATATTTAAGTCTCTAATTACAGATGAGAATGTTAATCCATTAGGTCTAACATGATCAAATTTATCATAATATGCTATTTCAATAACACGAATTGTTGCAACTATAGATAATTTTTCATCATATTTTAATGCTTTAGCATTAACTTCTTTACGATAACTATTTGTATATTTAATTACTTCATCAGCAATTTTTTTATTATTTTTTACCTCTTTAGTAGCTAATCCTTGTAATTCATATGTAGTCTTATATTTAGAATTAGATGTATTATTTGTCTTCTTAGTAGTTGTTGCTGACTTATTACTTTTTTTATTAGAATTATTTGATGCTTTATTTGAAGTAATTTTATTTTTTATGGTTAATGTAGCATTAGATATTGTTTCATTATCACTATTATCTTTAGCACTTATACTTATTTTATAAGTACCAGATTTAGTATAATTAGCCATTTTTTTATCCGCAAAACTTATATTACATTTTTTATTACTATTATCTTTACAACTAGTAACAAATGAATTTATATTATATTTTTCATTTTCATATATAGTTATATTTTTTGTAGTTAATTTTGGAGATTTTGTATCTATAACATTTAATTCAGTATTATATTTATTTTTATTTACTATAATTAATACTTTATAAGTATTAACATTACTTATTACATCTTTTTTATTTATCTCTTTATCATTAATATAATACTTTATTACTCCAGTATCATTCAAATTATATTTAGTAAAATATTCCTTAATATTTGGTAATTTAGTATTAACCTCTATATTTACTTTATTTTTAATAACTAAATCATTTTTTGGTTCTACATAACCCAAAATATTAGCTTGACTATTTTCTAAATTTTCTTTTGTAGTATTCAAGTTGAAACTTATGCACATAATTAATGAGAATATGCTAAAAAACAAGCATAATAATACTCTTAACCCTTTTTTCATAATGTTTTCCCCCTGTTAAGTCGTATATTATAGCATTTTTTTAAAAAAATGCAAATTTGTGTATTTTATACATAATCTATAATTATTTTATGCATTTATATAAAAAAAATAAGGATTAATCCTTATTTACTATATTTATTCATAAATTTAGCAAAATTGCTTTCTTGATAAGATATATTTTTCTCTGAAACATGTGCTAAAAGTTTAAATTCAGTACCATCTGTTAATTTAATTCTAACCTTTTGAGTTTTTTTATTAAATATATTAAATTTTTTTACAATTATACTTGCTATATATTGATTTGGTATAAAGAAAAATCTATTAGGTTCAGCAACCATCTTATCTGGATTAAGCATTAATTGTACACCTTGTGTTACAAGAGGTATTATACCTAAACCATTCTCTGTTTGATTAATTAGTAATCCATCATAATTTTTCATACCTTCTACCATTCCACTAGAAAATGCTGCTGCTGCACCTAAAGCACCACCTACAGCACCAAAAGCACCATACTTAAAAGCTTCACTATTAGTATCTCTAAATGTTACAAAATAACAATTATCCATTCCTAAACAATTTAAATTTCTAAATATATTTACTACTCCATCATTTGTTTTAAAATCCATATATACCTCCTATTTCTTCTCAATAGATATTGATGGTTCATAACAAGTTATAAAATCCATAGCTGCTTTATGTTCTATTATACAATCAACATTTATTTTATCATATCTTTTATTATTATTTCTTAATTCTATCATAGCCCATTCATATCTAGTTACTAAATCTGCATACTCCATTATTTCCTCATTACTTATCATATTACACTTATTTATAATATCTTCTATAGTATTATTCTTTAAAAATATTTTATATAAATTTTCTTCAGTTTGTAATTCAGTTTCTAAAGGCTTTGGACCTAATCCTAATATCCATGCATAAACATTAGCTTGTTCATACCTATATGCTAATTGGTTTAATGTTAATTCATCTATTTCTCCTTTAGATATTTGTGAAAGTACATTAAACATATCCTGAATTGGATAATTCATAGCTAAAAACATTACATCCATATCTGATACATCAGGAATATTATTTAATTTATTTTTAGCTTTATGACTTACAAAAAAATCAAATATCATATGCACTACTATTTCTTCTTTAGTTCTAACATTTGTATTTGAATCTAATGGTATCAATTTCATCTCTCTCATATAAGGTAATCCTAATTGTTCCATTATTTTACAATTCTTATCTATCCTTAATTTATCATTTTCACTTAATACTACATCATTAGCTTTAATATCATATGCGTTATTTATTTCATCTGCTAATTGTTGTCTTCTATTCATTTCTTCATTACGTGCTACTTCTAAAGTATCTAGTTCTTTCTTTTTAAATAATCCAAATAATCCCATATAATCACCTACAATAATTATACACAAAAAAACTAACTATTTCTAGTTAGTTAATTACTTAATGGTAGCGCCGGTGAGATTCGAACTCACGACCCCATGGGTATGAACCATGTGCTCTAGCCAACTGAGCTACAGCGCCATAAAAGTAAGCAATATAAATATATCATATTTGCTTATCTTTGACAATACTTTTTTATTATTTTTTATTAATTTGCTTACAATTATCTATATTTTTATTATTTAAAATAGTATCTACCATATCACAATTTTCAAATGTAGAATAATACTTTATCATACTATCAAAATAACTTATTTTACTATCATTAAATCCTATATAATATGAATCACCTACTATTGTAAGTGGCACATGGTAATCATTTATTTCCATTGTACTAACAATTTTTTCATACTCCTCCATATTTTCTGATGCTTCTTTTTTTACAATTTTTAAATATGGATACTTACTTTTTACACTACTTAACCAATTTATTTCAGCATGACAATGAGGACATGTAGAACTATAATATAAATATAATACTACATCATTTTTTCCAACATTATCTTCTTTATAAGAAAAATTAACATCTGAACCATTATTTAATTCTTCTATATTATTTTTTGCAATAGAATAATCACTTTCCAATTGCATTATTACATTTATCTTACTTGATTCATTATTACTATTAGTACAACCAACTAATAATAATGCACATATAACTATTAGATATATTTTTTTCATACATACTCCTTAAAATATTTTTGGTATAAATATTATACATCCTCCAATAAATGATACTGTACAGAAGATTAAAGATGCTGCACTTGCTGTATCTTTAGCTATTTTTGCTAAAGGATGTATTTCATGTGTTATTAAATCTATAGTTGCTTCTATTGATGAATTAATCATCTCAGTAGCAGTAACACTACTTATAGCAAACAATATAAATAACCATTCATAACTTGTTATATTATAATATAATCCCATGCTAATAACAACTATAGAAGCTATAATCATTATAATTATATTATGTTCATACTTAATACCATATGCTATACCTGAACAGGCATGGCAAAAACTTTTAGCATATCTAACTATAAAATTTCCACTATCTTTTAATCTATTTCCATTCATAAAACTTTTAAATAAAATGTAAGATTAAATCTTACATTTTATTTCCTCCTTATACTTTTTGTAAATGATGGTCTAAAAGCCATATCAAAGAATTCTTTTTCTTCTTCTGTAAATTTTGAAGTAATATCTTCACATGTACTTATATCTTCAAATCCTTTTACATCTTCAACATTGTCTATAGTAGTTACAGTTGAATCAGATGATATACTAGGTATCATAACTTCAGCTTCTTCCGTAACCCAATCATTTGGTAAAATAGTATCATCAACTTTTAATAAATCATCTATCTTAAATTTAGGTCTATAAGATGGTTCAATTTTTAATAAACTGTTAAGCATACTTTCTTTATCTACAGTATATGTTTCACTAGGATAATTTCTCTCTTGCTCTATTTTTTTATCATTCTCAATTTGTTTTTGTGTTTCAAGCAATTCAGCACTACTCATTCTTGAAGCAGATGTAATTTTTTTCTTACTTGCACCTTTATTAAGAGCATTTTCCTCTACTAAAGGAACTATAGATCCATTATGAACAGTTCTAGAATCTATTAATGTTTCTTTATATATTTTCCATTTATTTAAATCAATAGGTGTTAATGAATATGCATAATTCATTAAGAAAGTATCACTATATTCTTCCCATGTTTTACCATTAGAACTAAATACTAAATCATTAGTTCTTTCTAATACTTCTGTTTGAACATTATTAATTACTTCTTTACATGCTGTTTCTAAGAAATCATATCTTTCATTATCTGTCATTTCATCAGCTTTAATATTATTTTGATTCTTTAATTTAATAAATTCAGAATTTATTTTATCAATATATGTTTCTAATAAAAATTCACTTATTGAGTACTTAATATCACCACTTCTAGTTATACCTATAGGAGTAACAATTAAACATAAACAATCTTTTAATTTTTGCGCAGTTAATTTTCCTTTTCCCATTTTTGAAGGATTTAATATTAATTTTATATATGTATTAACATTATAAGATTTTCCTTTTAAGAAATCACTTACTTTAGCATTAATTTTTTGTTTATCATAAAAAGCTTTAAAATCTTCTAATTCTTCACCTTGAAATAATTGTCTAACATGTACACTGTTATCTAATTTATAATCAAGAGCTGTTAATTCTCTATTAAGTGGTACAATTTTAGGAGCTTTTTTTACTTTATGTAAATAATAGTCTTTACTTGGCCATAACTTACCATCACATAGATAATATTCAATTTCATTAATGTCATTTATATCTTTTCTAATCATAGAAAAACCATTATCCAAATAATAGTAAGTGGCTAAACGTGCATCCCCTTTTAATAAGTCAGTAGAAAAATCATTTTTAGGATATGTTTGAACACAATACTTATCTAATAATTTATGTGGATCATCAAATACAAGTTTAAGATAATCTGCTTCACCTATATTATATATTTTAACAGCATCATCCTTCATTGCTATAACCATATTACGTCTCATTTCCATATGATATGACCTCCTACTATTTTCTATATAGAGTTTATCATATTTATTAAGTTTTTTCAATGTATAAAAAAAATTTACAATATAACTATTGTAAATTTTACTATGCTACCTTTTTTAGCACTTTATTATTTTTTCTATATCTTAATGTACTAAATTCTGATTGAGTTATCTTTGTAATATCTTTTCCATCATATTTAGTATACTTTACTGATGTTGGAAAATAAGACCCAGGCATTCCTGCAGATATAACTTGCTCAGTATATTTTTCATCAATATTATAATAATATCTCTTAGTTTCCCTTGAACAACTTCTATCTTTAATATTGTTATCTTCAGTAAAACTTTCAAATTTATTTACAAATGTTTTTCTATTATTATCATAGAATGTTGTTATTGTTTTCTTGCTTTGATTATTATCATAATTTAAATATTTTTTATATGTAACTTTAACAGAATTTTTTTCTTTTTCTAAATAATCAATTGTATAGCTTTGCATAAAATTTGAATTCATATTAACTAATTCAATATATATACTTGTTGGCGCTAATAAATTTGGAAGTAATGATACTTTAAACATACTACCATCTTTACTAATAATTACAAATTCATTTTCTTTTATAATAGTATCCTGAGTTTCATTAATAAAATAATTAAAATTATAATGTAAAAAATTATAAATATCCATATCTAAATTTTCCAATTCTAATAATTCTAATGCATTCATTATTTGATTATTTTCCATAAAACCCTCCTTAAGTATTATTTATTATATCAGTTTTATATATAATAGCAAATTTATGCTATTTGCCATATTACTATATCTTTATTTAATATACCAACATTTACATCATATATAGTACCTTCTATATATTTAATACTCATATTATTAATTATTATATCTAATACTTTTTCTATATCATTCTTACTATATGTATTATACTCACCATTAGTAATGGTAAAATCTTTATAATCATCAAATAAATTACCAGTAATAATTGTTGTACAGTTATTATCATACATATTTCTTAATGGTATTTTTTTTGAACATAATTCCAATATAAAATCATTATTTTCTTTTATATCTATAACAAAATTAAACTTAATATTATTATCATACATATAACCATTAGAAACTAATAATTTACAATCTAATATATTCATTTGTTCTATTATACTATTAAATTTATCTTTATTATCTTTAGTATTATCATATGTATAAAATGGTAATCCATGTCTTCCATCAGTAGAATCAAATCTAATACTAAATTTATTATTAAAATTACTATATTCAATTAAATCATCTATGTTATCTATTAATTTATATTCATGTACATTTAAATTCATTTGAACTATTTTATCAAGATTATTCTTTTTAACACCCATTATTCATCTATCCTTTTAACACTATTATCAAATTCTTTATCTATTAATAACTCATGTATAATTTCTTCCTGATTTTCTACAGCTAAATCTTCAATTCTATCTACTCTTAATTTTTCACTCATAAGTATTGCTTCTACTTTTTTTACTGAAAGTGCTAAATCATCATTAACTACTACATAATTATAATTGTTATATTCATTAATTTCATTATAAGCAACTTTAAATCTAGATATGATTTGATCAACAGTTTCTTCCCCACGCATTAATATTCTACGTTTTACTTCTTCCATACTTGGAGCCATTATAAATATTAATACAGTATCTGGAAATTTTTCTTTAACTATTTTAGCACCTTGTACATCTATTTCTAATATTACATCTTTACCTTTATCTAATTTTTCTTGTATTTCTTTTTTAGGTGTACCATAATATGCTCCATAATGTACTTGGGCATATTCTAAGAATTCATCATTTTCTATTTTCTTTTCAAATTCTTCTTGTGTTACAAAATAATAATCTACACCATCTACTTCATGTTCTCTTTTTGGCCTAGAAGTATATGAAATAGATAAATCTATATCATTGTGACTTTCTAGTAATTTTCTAATTACAGTACCTTTTCCAGCACATGTAGTACCACTTATTATGATTAAATTACCTTGATTTTTAGTTTTTATCATATTACCACCTCTTTTTAATATAAAAAGATTATATCATACTTTTAATTTTTTTACCCTATTTTTTACTTGATATAATTAATATAATTAATGGTAATAAATAATATTTATATTAAAAATAAAAAGGCTATTCGCCTTATAAGTATTTTTTCATCTTTTCTATTTCTTCTTGTTGAAATTTTAAATATTCATTAACTAATTTATATATTTTTTTATCTACTTTATTGCTTAAGTTTTTTAAATTAGTTTCTGTATCTACAACACCCATAGTTAAACCTTCAATAATCATATGCGCTATAGCAGAATCACTATTATCATTTTTTACTTCCATCTTTATACCTTGTTTAGACATTATCTTTGTCATTAAACTATTTTCTTCTACTTCTCCTTTATTCTTTTTCAATAATTCTTTACACTTTTTATGATAATTTTCATACTTAGTTAACTCATCACTTAAATCACTTTTAATCTTATTCTTTTTATCATCTAATTCTTTTAATAAATCTGTTAAACTATTTATTCCCATACCACTTGATTTATACATATATTCTAATAATTCTAAATTTTCATTCATTTTATCACCATTATTATTGTAAACATTAAATTGAAAATTATACTACTTCCATGATATAATTTTATTACAAATATTTAGAGGAGTTTAAGTACATGAAAAATTTTTCATTAAAAAATTTAAATATGAAAAAAATAGTTTTATATTTTACACCTTTAATGTTATTACTAGGTATCGATACATTATTTATCATGCCTAATATTACTACATTAATATCAATATTAATTATATATTCGTTATATTTTTTATTAGGAGCATTATTTAATAATAATAAATATGCATCAGTATTATTAAGTGCTTTAAGTTTTATTATAGTAATTATATGTAAATTTAAATATGAATTTACTAGAGAACCATTCTTTATATCTGACTTATTATATTCAAGTGATATGAGTGAAATATTATCTTTAGTTAAATCTCAATTTTTATCTAAAACTATAAAATTATTTCCATTAATAATATATTATTTTATGTTATTTAGTGGTGTAGCACTAATGAATATAAAACATAATAATTATAAATTTAAATTACCAAGAAGAATAATTACTATATTTACTAGTATAATTATTTTATTAATATTATTTATTCCAAATAAAAAAGTTGATACATTTATAATGAATAATTTCTACAAAGTTAATACACGTAAAGCAATTACATCTAATAGAAATTATTGTTGGAAATATGGATATTTTTCTAGTATGTATGGAAACATTTTAGAAAGTAGAATATTTAAACCTGATAATTATAATAAAGTAGAAATAGATAAAATAGTTAAAACAACAGAATATGAAAAAGATAAAACATTAGGTAAGCCTAATATAATTGTTATATTTTCAGAATCGTTTATGGATATTGATTTACTTGATGAAATAGAATTTGATAAACCTATTACTAAAAATTTTAATGAACTAAAAAAAGAAGGAATATTTTTTAATATGATATCCCCTTCATTTGGTGGTACATCTGCTAATGTAGAATTTGAATTTTTAACAGGTAGTTCACTTAATTATTTTAGTAGTTCTGCTGTACCATATATGAATTTATATAATACACCTAATTATTCTAATACACCTAGTATTTTAAATGATTTAAGTGATAATGGATATTATGTTAAACTCGTACCATTTTCTAGTAACTTATTATTTGATTGTGGAAAAGTATATAAATTAATGAAAATTGATGAAGTAGAATTTATTCCTAAAGTTGATAAAAAATATAAAAAAGGTACTTATGTATCTGAAGAATATGTAGCAGATAAAATAATAGATAATATTAAAAATAAACCAAAAGATAAACCTTTA
This sequence comes from uncultured Erysipelotrichaceae bacterium, assembly GCA_902795975.1. The sequence goes on along the minus strand of CADBNE010000035.1, from coordinate 2,613 downwards.
TTTTACATGACAATGACTATGGAAACACATATGCCATATAGTGCTAAAAAATATAAAAAATATGATATAGATATAGTAAATAGTAAATTTAGTAAAAGCTTAAATGGAAAAATTAAATCTTATGCACAAGGAGTATATGATGCTGATAAACAATTAGGTAGATTATATGAATATATTAAAACATTAGATGAACCAACTATAATAGTATTCTATGGTGATCACCTACCTCATATTATGGATGATAAATCTATTAAATATTTTAATACTGAAAATAAATTACAAAATCTATATAGAAAATATAATACTCAAAGTTTAATATTAGCTAATTTTGATATAGATAAATTAAAAGAAGAAAATAAAGAATTAAAATATTTAGGACCAGATTTATTAGGTGCATACTTATTAAACCATATGGATATAAATGTTTCAGATTACTTTAAATGGGTATATAGTACTAGAAATATCATCGGAGCATCTAATAGATATGTATCAATAGATCAAAATGGTCAATTATTCTATACAGATGAATTAAAAGGTGAAAAAGAAGAACTATATGAATTAAGAAAAAGAGTTCAATATAGATATTTAATAAAATAAAAAAGAGTATTGATAATTTCAATACTCTTTTAATTTATCTCTTTTATAGTACCTTCTAATATAGAATATAAATATATATTTATAGGTTTATTAGTCTTAGTAGATATATAATCCTTATAACCATTTAATTGATTAATATATTCATCACTTGATAAGTCTTTTAATTTATAATCAATAATATTAATATAATCACTATGTTCTAACATTAAATCTATAATACCATGTAATTCTTGATTATCTTTAGTATATATAAATTCATATTCTTTATATATATTACAATCTTTAATATCTTTCATAATATCACTATTAAGTAAATTAGTTATTTTTTCATCTATAAAACTATCATTTATAGGTTTATAATTCTTAAAATCAACATATTCAAGTATCTCATGTATATATGTACCAAACTTCATATTCTTTTTAATACTTTTATCTAATAACTTAGTAGTTTTTTTAGAAAAACTATTATGTATTATTTCATTTGTATCTATATGTATTTCTTCTATATTAAGTAAATTATCATTACTATCTATTACTAATTCTTTTTCTTTATTAAATAAATATTCTTTTGTTAAACCTAAAGTATTAATATCTAAATCTTTATAATACTTAATTAATATATTTCTAACAGAATACATAATATCTGCAAAAGACCTATATTTAAATCTAACTGATGTAGAAAGTGCCCCATTAGCTTCTTTAACTACATCACTAGTTTCTACTTTTGGAAGTAACATTATCATTTTTTCTTTAGCACGTGTTAAAGCTACATAAAATAATCGAATCTTTTCAGATATTTCCTCATTCATATAAGTATTCTTCAATAATTCTTTATATATTGTAGTATTAATACCCTCTTCAAAATATGGAGTAATAAAACCATACTTAGTACTATACATAAAATTATCTTTTAAATCACTTATATTAAAAGGTTTATATAATCCACTGAAATAACATATATGATACTCTAATCCTTTAGACTTATGTATAGTCATTATTTTAACACTATTATTAGAATCACTACCTAATGAATATTTTATTTCATATCCATTATCAACTAATGTATTTAAATATTCACTAAAACGATATATATCATATCCATAATTACTTAAATTAGTAGCCATCTCTAACAATTTTTGTAATCTAACTAACGCATTATCTATATCTCCTACTTTTATTATTTTTTCATAATACTTAGTTTTATCTATTATTATTTCTAATAATTTATATGGAGTAATTGAATTAATATCTATATTATTAAATAAACTATATACATATGAATCTTTAAAATTATTATTTACAAAATACTTAAGTATTAATTTATCATCATATTCAAATAAAAAAGAACGTGCTACTGATATAAAATCATATTTAAATCTAGTATCATACATATGAGTATTTATCTTAATAATTAATTCTATTAAATTTTTTATAATATATATATCATCACTATTATTTAAAGTTTCATCTTTATATAAAGTTAAAGGTATACCTACATGTTCAAATATTTTTTTATATAATTCAAAATTAGTAGTTCTATCCATTAATATAACAAAATCATTATATGAAACATCTTTTAATACTTTACTTCCCTTATCAAATATTTGATACTTACTATCTATTTTATCTTTTATATCTTTAGCAATCGCAAATATTTCTATTTCTTCTTTAGTAAACTCACTACCTTTTTCATATGGATATTCTAATATTTCCATATCATAATCTTGGTCTGTTTTTCCTTCTTCAATATATGTAGTATTACCAAATACCATTCTATGAGATACTTGATATTCAGCGCCACCTATTAAATCATCCATTACTAAATCAAAAATTTCATTTATATTTTTAAGTACTACATCTCTAGATCTAAAGTTTTTAACTAAATCTATTTTAATACCACCATTATTATTAGAATAATTATCATACTTGTCTTTAAATATATATGGATTAGCATTTCTAAATCTATATATAGATTGTTTAACATCACCTACCATATATACATTATTATTTGCTATT
>CADBNE010000034.1 GCA_902795975.1 uncultured Erysipelotrichaceae bacterium | reverse complement strand
AATTAATTTGAAGTCTTCATCAACTATAGGCACTTGTCCTTTTAAAAATTCATTATTACTAGAATGCCGATTTAATATATGGCGTACCGAGTCTGATTTTAAAGATATATTGTAATTTTCTATATCAATGTTTATATCCTTTTTTATTCTTTGTGCCAGATCGTTACCAATTTTTCCTAAATATAACTTAGAATTATCTTTTTCTATTTTTGATTTGTTAATAAATTTGATTATATCTTTTTGATTATTGGCAATTGTTACTTTACCACCTCTAAAATTATTAATTTCTTTTTCACTATATCTATATAATTTACTCATTATTTTCCCCCCTTCTATCATTATTGCTTTTTATTATACATTGTTTAAAAATAATTGCAATAATATTTTACATATTTGACACTTTTAATATTTTTTTAGATAAATATTGAGATTATATTTATAAAGAAAAAAATGTAACCTAGTAGATTACATTTTTATTAATTAATACTTTCAAATTGGGAATTATATAGATTAGCATAGAAACCATTCTTTTTAATTAGTTCATTATGAGTACCTTGTTCAATGATATTTCCTTCATTCATTACTAATATTAAATCAGCATTTTTTATTGTGGATAGCCTATGTGCTATGATAAATGAGGTTCTGTTTTCCATTAATTTATCCATAGCCTTTTGAACTAATTCTTCAGTTCTGGTATCAACATTAGAAGTTGCTTCATCTAGGATTAAGAATGGTGATTCTTCGATCATACCTCTTGCTATTGTAAGTAATTGTCTTTGGCCTGCGGACATGCTATCATTATCTGATACTGTGCTATTATAGCCATCTGGTAGTGTTTTGATAAAGTGGTCTACTCCTACTACTTCACAGACTTCTTTTACTTTTTTATCAGATATATTCTTTCTATTGTATACTATGTTTTCTTTGATGGTACCATTAAATAGCCATGTGTCTTGAAGAACCATAGTAAATAATTCGTGAATATTTTCTCTAGTTAAATCTTTAATCGATATATCATCTATCTTTATATCACCAGAGTTTATTTCATAGAATTTCATAAGTAAATTTACCATAGTAGTTTTACCTGCTCCTGTTGGTCCGACGATTGCTATCTTTTGACCAGGCTTTGCTATGGCACTAAAGTCTTTGATTATTATTTTATCTTCATTATAGCCAAATTTAACATGACTAAATTCAATCTTACCTTTTACTTTATCCCTCTCTAATTTTATTGTATCTTTTTCCATAGGCATTTCTTCTTCATCCAAAAATTCAAAAACTCTTTCTGATGCTGCTGCTACTGATTGCATACTTGTCATGGCTTGGGCTATTTGAGATAATGGATTAGTAAACTGTCTTACGTACATGATAAAGGCTACGATTACACCAAATGTTATTATCTCTTTAGAAGCAAGTAACGCTCCTACAATACATACACATACATAACCAAAGTTACCAATAAAACCCATCATTGGATGCATTAGCCCTGATAAGAACTGACTCTTTCTGTTACATTCATATAATTTTTCATTTAATTTATCAAATTTTTCATTAGACTGTTCTTTAGCATTACATGTCTTTAAAACATTAAGACCAGAATATGCTTCTTCAATATAACCATTTAGATTACCTAATTCTTCTTGCCTTTGGGTAAAGTATTTTTGAGACTTGCCTAAAATAGTAAACATGAAGATAAATCCAAAGACACTAGAAAGAATTGCTGTTAAGGCTAAGATCCAGTTAGTTACAAACATCATGATAATGGAACCAATAAATAGTGTTAATGATGATACTAAAGTGGCTAAGCTTTGATTTAAAGACTGAGCTATGGTATCAACATCATTTGTTATTCTTGATAGAATATCTCCTGATAAGTTATTATCAAAATATCTAAGTGGTAATTTATTTATTTTTTTAGATATTTTAGTTCTTAAATCTTTAGCATATTTATTAGATACTATTACCATTACTCTTCCTTGAATGAAATTAAATAGTGAACTTAGTATATATATACTTGCTAGTATGATAACTATTTTCTTTACCCTACTCATATTCATTTTAGGATTGATTATCTTTTGAATACTATCTGGTAATGTACCCATTATTTTATATATTTCGTTCTTAGGAGTATCTTCTTTAAGAGTACTCATAATAGTAATAAATTCTACTTTATCATCAGTAGTTACTTTTACTTTATCCACAGTACTTGTGGGTAGTAATATACTATTTATACTATCTGGTAATTCTTTTATAAATGAATAATCATT
>CADBNE010000033.1 GCA_902795975.1 uncultured Erysipelotrichaceae bacterium | reverse complement strand
TTTGCTATTTCATATAATGCAGCATATGCTTCATCTATTTTTTTAGCAGTTTTTTGTAAATCAATAATGTAGATATCATCTCTTGAAGTAAAGATGTATTCTTTCATTTTTGGATTCCATCTTTTAGTTTGATGACCAAAGTGAACTCCAGCTTCTAATAATAAGTTCATTGACACAACTGTCATAATATTCCTCCTTTTTGTTACTTCTTCCATTTATCTCTTCTTTAAGCATCACCCTAAGGCACTAGACACTTAAATCCATAAATGTGTTTTCTTAAAAAAGCCATAAATATTATACCACATTATTTTTTAAAATAAAGCTTTTTTTACAAAAAAAATACTCTTTCGAGTATTTTAAAAATCCATAAGTGACATCATTTGAAAAAATATAAATATAAATATTAAAACTGAAATACTTAATGTTATTATTTCAAATATAAAATATTTTTTAGCATAACTATAATCATTGTTTTTCAATATATATTTATTTATAGCAAATGGTATTACAAATAAATTACCAAAATATAAGTAAAATCCCCATAATATCTTATCTGTTGTACTCAATGCACTATTACTACATACTTTAACTATAAGTATAATTGATATAACTAATACTAATATACTAGATATACTCATTAAAATTGTAGAAATAACTGATAAAGCCATATAATTAGTATTATTAGTTAATTCTATAGTTGGAAAGCTTATAGCAAACACTATAATTGATAAACAAAAGAATATAATACTAAACTCACTTAATCCTTTGACTAATCTATCATTTTTATCCATATTATAACCCCTTTTCATATTAAAATATTCTATATAAATATTATTAATTTGTCAAATCATCAATACTATTTAATTCTTCTATTAATTTTTCTATATTATCATTATCTGTTTTATTATTTATTGTATTTAAAATATCGTTTAAAGCTTCAATATCTTTTAATAGTTCTTCATTATTTATATTTTCCATATTAATTCCTCTTAAATATTTTAATAACATTATTTAATGTATCTATTGCTTCATTATTAATTATTTCATCCTCATACTCAATAATATTAGGTAATGTCTTTTTCTTAACAGGTAACAATTTAATTAAAGGAATATCTAAATATGCAGCAGCATTTATCTCATATCTATTTGGTTTATTACCACTTACTAATATACCACAAGGATATATTTGATTACCAAACGCATCTTCCCTATATACTACATATTCACTAAATTTATTTGATTTAGTAATAATATTATCTATTGTATCAAAATAAGATGTTCCTGCTCTTATAGATAAATCATTTAAATTAGCTTGTGAATGTATATCATATGGACTCATATATACAAGTGAACTAGGTTTAATATTATTAAATAACAATATAACATTATTTATATTATTTACCTTACATTTTAAATTAGCCATTTTTTTATTAGAAGTAGCTGATAAACATATATATGATTTTCCTATTCCTCTTCTTCTTTTATAATCAGATATTTTACCACCTGTACCAAAAGCATTCATAACATGTTGTAAAAAGTATGCTTCTTCACTAATACTAATATATCTTACTTCTTTTTTAGTAATTTCTTCACCATTAATATAATGTTTTCTAGTTTTATATTTATTATCTTCTATAACAAAAGTATCGGTACTTTCTCTATCTTCTATTTGAGTTAATTTACTTTGAGTTTCTTTAGCATATATCTTTTTAAATACTTTTGTAACATCTTTAAAATTATTTCTTATAATTCTATAATTATTCATATGAATTAATAAATCATTATTTAATATTTTTAATATTTTTCTTGCTTCTGTTATATCCTTTATACTTTGTATATATTCTATAAATGAAACCAAAACTTTATAATATTTTAATAAATTAGTATAACTTACTAAAGCTTCACTTTTTAATAATTCTTCTATTTTTTCACTAGATACAACACTTAATAATTCATTTATTTCACTATATGTATTATTAACAAGTATTAAATATATAGAATTCATAATATTATTATAATTATTACCATTAGATATCTCTTCATTATATTTAAATATATCTTCCTCTACATGGTCTAATTTATCTAATGTATCTATTCTTACAAGATTATATTTATTTTCACTTAATAATTTTATTTTTTCTATATAATTATCTAATTGATTAGTATTTATTACTTTTGTAACTAAATCATAATATTTATAAAAAAATACAGTACAATTAACAAACTTTATTATATCTATATTATCTATACTACTACCTATAATTCTTTTATACAAAAGAATTAAATTATCTAATCCACGTTTTTCTATAATATGCGCTATAGGAAAAAAATCATTACCTAACATTCCATATTTAATTATTCTAATAACATTATCTATTCCTAACTGCGCTACCACTTCTTTTTGCAATATTGGCTGATTAATTAATAAATAAGTCACTGGTGAATCAAAATTTTCTTCTAATAACTTTTTATATATACTATTTGAGAAATAGTAATCACCTTTATATATATTTGAAGTAGTTGTAAAATTTTCTTCTATACAAAAATATTTAACTATAAATATAGGATAATACTTAATTATTTTAGTAATTTGTTCTTTACTAAGTATCTTAATATTTATTGCTTTTAATAAACAATCTAATTCTAATTCTTTAGAATCTTTACTACTTAATAATTTATCTAACATCATACTTATATACTTAGGATTTTTAGGTATATCATCATTTACATTATTATGATCAAAAGCTACCAAAAATCCATGATTGATTGCTAAAGTAATTAAATCATCATCTACTATATCAGGAGAAGCAAATGCTAAAGTGTGATTATTATATCCATAATGTAACACTGGTACATCATTAATTATAGTCTGTTTAACAAAATCATAATCTTTTCTAAGAACATCAGGAGTAGAAGATGAAAACTTATAATGCGTTATTAAAGCTAAATCTTTTAGATTTTGATCTATCATATTAGGATTAACTTTATTAAGTATATAACTACTACCTGTATTATTAATATATCTAACTACATAATTATAATCACTTAATATTTTCTCTGAAAAGAAATTTCCTCCATTATAACCTTTTTTAAAAGCCAAATCTATTAAATAATCATCTAATAAATCTTGATTACAAAAAGTAATTATATTATCTACATGACGTGGATCAGTAGCATGCTCTAGCAACTTTTTAATAAAATCATAATTATTCTTTAAACAATCTGGAGTATTAGGTGTTATTAAATAATCTTTTTCAATAAATAAATCAATTAAGTTATCAGTTATTTCTATATTATTAAAATAAGATACTACAGCACAATCTTTTTCTTTATCTTTTAATAAATACATTAATAACTCTTTATTATTTTTTATAACTTCAGGAGCTTCAGGCGAAGGTATATATCCTTTATCTGCTGCTAATTTTAAAACATCAAATGTAAGTATGTTAGACTCACAATGTTTAAATAAATAATCATAACTACATACACTATTATTATATTTTATAAAATATGTTATTAATCTCTTATTTTTAAAAGTAATACTTTCTTGTGATAAAAGTGTTAAATTAAATTTATCTGCAATTAATTTAATATCTTCTTCTGTTATTTCATTTGTAGGATAATATTTAAAAAATGCTATAGCATTAGCTGTACAACAATATTTTTTTAGTATATATCTTAAATATTCTTTATTCTTTTTTATTTTATTGGGTGTATTTTTATCAATTGTATAAAAATATTTTAATGAATATTTTATCATATCATCACTAATTTTTTCTTCATCCATATAATTGATAAAAAAACCATCATTATAAATATCAATACTTCTTTTTATATATCTGAAATCATTTCTTACAATTGAAGGTGAATTTTTTGATACTTTATATCCATAATTATTTATAGCAACACTCATTACTTTATCATTAATATATTCATTTGGTAATACTTTATTTATTATTTCTTCCATCTTTATATATTTTAATGAATTATTTGTTTTTTCAATAACTCTTTTAATACTTGCCAATGAATAATTATTTATTTTTAATATTACAGTATCTAAAATATTCATATTTTCACCCACTTAAATTATACCATTTACTAAAAAAAATAGAAAGGTCAAACCTATCTACTTTTACTTGTGAAAAATTCATTTTCATAATTAGCTTGTTTTTCATTAACAATATATAATTTAACATTTAATTCTTTTTCAATTAAATTTAATTTTTTTTCTAAACTAGATAAATATTTTTCTTCTAAAAATTTATTATATCTATATTTTAAAATGCTTTTATATCTTTCAATATCATTAAGTACTTCTCTTAATGCTTCTCCATCATCTGAATCATCATCTATATATTCAATTATAAATTGCAAATATAATTCTAATTTTCTTTTTATTCTTTTTTTAATTATTTTTTCTATAAAAGCCTGATTAAAAACAATTAATCTATTTACCACAATACCATATGAAATTCTATTTCTAGGTGTAATATCTAAACCATTATCAATAGAAATCTTATAAATTGCTTTTTTATAAATATTATCTTTAATAATATGATAAATCATACTAATCAACTCTTTCTAATAAATCAGGTCTTCTTTCTTTAGTTCTTTTTAATTGTTCTTGATATCTCCATTCTTTTATATTAGCATGATGCCCACTAAGTAATACCTCTGGTACCTTCATACCTCTAAAATCTGCAGGTTTAGTATATACAGGATAATCAAGTAAATTCTCACTAAAAGATTCTTCCTCAGTTGAATCTTTTTGTATAACTCCATCTAATAGTCTAATAATACTATCACATACTGCCATACTAGGTATTTCACCACCAGTAAGCACATAATCTCCAATACTTATTTCCATATCAACTATACTGCGTATTCTTTCATCAAAGCCTTCATAATGCCCACATATAATTATTAAATGTTTTTCATTACTTAAACTTTTAGCAGTACTTTGTGAATATTTAATACCTTGAGGAGTCATTAATAATACTTTACTATCACTAGTTTTCAACGCTTCTACAGCATCAAATATAGGTTGTGGCATTAAAACCATTCCAGGTCCTCCACCATATCCATAATCATCTACATTATGATGTGGATCAGTAGAATAATCTCTAAAATTATGTATATTTATTTCTACATAACCTTCTTCTCTAGCCCTTTTAATTATTGATTCATTAATAAATCCATCAAACATATTAGGAAATAAAGTTAAAATATCAATTTTCATCTATTAACCCCTTCATATATTTTATATCTACTCTTTTTTCATCTAAATCAACATTTTCTATAAATTCATCAATATTAGGTATCATATGTTTTTTACCATTTTTAACAACTAATATTTCATGAGCATCTGTCTTTAAAATTCTTTCAATATGTCCAATCTTTTTATCATTACAATAAACACTTAAGCCTATTAAATCTTCATTAAGATATCCTTCATATTCTAAATCATCTCTATTAATATACACTGGTTCATTTTTATATATAATTACATCATCTATATGTTTTTTATCCTTAAAACAAACCATATCATAGTTTTTATGTTTACGATAAGAAGATACAACTTCCTTAGATTTATCTTTACCTATATAAAATGGCATATCTATTTTAAAAGCATTCTCTTTAAATTTAAAATCACTTACTATTCTAATTTCACCTTTAAGTCCGTGAGTATTTACTACGTCACCAATATAAATAAAATCCATACAGCACCTACTTACTTAATTCATACATCATTATACTTGTAGCAACCCCTACATTTAAGCTTTCACAATTATCATTCATTTTTATATGAGCATACAAATCACACATATCTAAAACTTCAGCACTTACTCCATTTCCTTCATTTCCCATTATAAGCGCTAAAGAAGATATGTTTTTTATATCTCTAATATCAGTACCATTATCTACTTTGGTACCTACTATAGTATATCCTTTATCTTTTATATCTTTAATAAAACTTTTTATATCACATGTAATAATATTTTCATGAAATATCAATCCTTGACTAGCTCTAATTACTTTACTATTATATAAATCAACAGTATCTAAACTTAGTACTATTGTATCAAAATTAAATGCTTTAGCACTTCTAATTATAGTACCTAAATTTCCTGGATCTTGTATTCCATCTAATACTATTATACGACTGGTTAATTCTTTAGTCTCAATTTTTTTACAAATTCCCATTATTTTTTGATGATTATCTAAATTTGAAATATAATTCATAACAGAATCAGTAACATATATTTTATCTATATCTAAATCAATATCTTCATGTTCTTCTAGTATAACACTTACTAAACTTCCACACTTATATGCTTCTAATACTAAGTGTTCTCCGTCTACTAAAAATAAACCAGATTCATCTCTGTATTTTTTTTGATTTAGCTTTTTAATATCCTTAATTTTTGAATTTTGAATTGAACTATATATCATATAAAAAGTCACCTAATTCCATTTTAACACAAATATTATTTTTTTTAACAAAATAATTGCAAAAAATAAAATATTAATTTATATCATGATATTTTATTAATAAAAAAGCTAATGCATTAGCATTAGCTATATTAATTTAATATTTTAATATACATATGAGATAATGTACCTTTAAGTTGTCTTTGTATTTCGTTTGATGATTTAGGTGTTGCACCAAACCATACTGTTGTATCAAAATAGTCTGATGTATTTTTTATATTTTGTACTTCTATCCTATTACCATTATTTATAGAATAGTAAAGTATTCCATCTATTCTATATATTCTAACTGTCATAGGATTACTTAGAGTAAATTGTTTATTTTTTTTATCACTTGCTATTGCTTGTGCCACTTCTAACTTATCAGATGTTTCATACTTTCTTACTACCATTCCTGGATAGCCACTTGCTTGATTTTCATATTTTGAATTTACAAAAGTTGCTTGTTTAACATTTTGAGTAGAATCATATTCTTCAATTGTAAATCCTATTTCATAATCTAATCCATAATTATCACGTGTATATAAAGCTACATTAGTATCAATATAATTTTGACCTGCATATTCACAATCATCACCTGTGATAGCACTTGTACCATTAAATGTACATGCTCCTGTATGATTAAATACGGTTTGATATGTTCTCCAATGAGCATATAATGTTATATCATCTGTTGGAGTATAAGGAGCTTCTACCTTAGTACCTCCAGTTGGATCAGTATACCATCCTGCAAACACACTATTTTCCTTTTCAGGCACTGGAAAACTTTCTATAATATCATCTTTTTCAACTCTATCAGATTCTTTAGATACAGTACCTCCATTAGCATTATATGTCACATTATAATATATTGCATCATCTTGATATGTACCTAATTTAATATACATATGAGATAATGTACCTTTAAGTTGTCTTTGTATTTCGTTTGATGATTTAGGTGCTGCACCAAACCATACTGTTGTATCAAAATAGTCTGATGTATCTTTCATATTTTGTATTTCTATTTTTCTTCCACTATTTATAGAATAATAAAGTATTCCACTTATTCTATATATTTTAATTGTCATAGGAGTATTTGGATTAAATGCTTTATTAACCCTAGTACCATTTATTGTTTGTGATACTTCTATTTTATCATATGTTTCATATTTTCTTGCAGCCACACCTGGATAGCCACTTGCTTGATTTTCATATTTTGAATTTACAAATGTTGCTTGTTTAACATTTTGAGTAGAATCATATTCTTCAATTGTAAATCCGATTTCATAATCTAATCCATAATTATCACTTGTATATAAAGGAATATTAGTCTCTATATAATTTTGACCTGCATATTCACAATCATCACCTGTGATAGCATTTGTACCATTAAATACACATGTACCTGGATGACTAAATACTATTGGAAAAGGATTAGTTACCCAATGAGCATATAAAGTCATATCATCTGTTGGAGTATATGATTCAGTTATCTTTATACCACCATCTTCTTCTGTATACCAACCATCAAATTCTTTGCCTATAGTTGCTGTTGGAATTGGCATAGAATTTATACTCTCGCCTACATTTACTTTTTGAGTAGTTTGTGATACCTCTCCTCCATTAGCATCATATGTAATTACATATTTAGTACGAGTATATAATGGTTCAATACTTGTTTCTCTAGTTATAGTTAATTCTAAAGGATTACTTTCTTCATTATTACTCCATTTATTAAATTCGTAATTTTCTCTTGGTTTTGCTGTTAAAGTAACTTTTTGTCCATAATAATATTCATCAGATATATCACCTTGTTGTATATATTCTGGATGAATAACTGTTAAATTATATTTATTACGTGTATATGTATAAGTTACTGTTGGAATATCAGCTTCATCTTCTACTGCAACTATTGTTAATTCTGTTAAATTGCTTGGCCCTGTAAATCCTTCTCTTGGTAATAATCCAGGAGTTACCTTCTCATCAGTTGGTCCTTCTAAGTTTTCTGTAACTACTTCATATGTGCCATCTAAATTTGGATATTTATGTATTACTTTATATGGTGTATTTTGATTTTTAGACCAATTAGCAGTATATGATTTATTTCCTGTTTCATTTAATAATGTTACTCTTGTTTGTTTTTCAGTACCATTTGATCCTGTCCATCCTGCAAATGTATATCCTAGTTTTGTAGGATTATTTAAAGTTATTTCATCCTCTACTGTATATTCATTTGGATTATCAGCATTTCCACCATTATAAATATAATCAATACTATATTTAATAATTTCGAACTTAGGTGTTACTGTCATATCTCCTGTTATAATTGTATCTTCTGTTACTTCTTCATTATCTTGATTTTCATATCTAACAAAATTATAACCATCCTTTGTAACTTCAGGTAGTTCACCTATCTTTTCTCCATACTTTATAATTTTTTCTGTTATATTGCCATTTTGATCTAATATTGAAACTGTATATGGTAACATTTCTCCATTTACTTTAATATTTTTAAATACAAAACTAATTTGTGATTTATTTTTTGCAAATACTACCGCAGGAAATAATAATAACAATAATAATAATAATAATTTCTTATTTTTTCTTCTCTTTATTAATAATAAACTAAATAATAATATTATTAGTGCTACTACAAATAGAACTATATATTTAATTATATTATCACCAGTAGTCGGATTAATATCTACCCCTGATTTATTACCTTTTCCATCTATTAGATTTAACTTTATTGTTAAATCATTAAGAGATATATTTTTTTTATTTATTAATTTTTTATCACATTTCATTGTTACATATATATCTTTACTTGACTTAGAATCAATTTCATTATCATATTTATAGGTAATATCTATGTAATCACTATTATTATTATCTGTAATACTTTCTATAGTATACTTCATATTTTCACTATTTTTAAGTGAAATTTTAAATGTTACTGAATCATTAATAGAATTAAATTCTACACCTGATGTAATACTATTATCTGTATATTTAATATCTTCTATAGATAAACTTCCAGTTTTCTTTTCTACTTTAACATCTTCTATTTTTATATTTGCTGCTAAAGTATCTTTAATATTAAACATAAAAGTACATATAATAAACATAGTAAATAAAATATACTTTTTAAATTTCATGATACATACACACTCCTATTATTATTTATACTCATTATACCTTAAATTATAAGTTTATTCAATAAAAGTTAAAAAAATTGATGTATAAACATCAATTTATTCTCTATATTCGAACTCATAATCAAGAATTCTAACTATATCACCATTTTGAATACCCATTTCTTTTAATTTATCATCTATACCAAGTTTACGTAATTTATTAGAAAATCTTAAGAATGCTTCATCAGTAACAAACCAAGTCATCTTATATATTTTCTCTATTTCATCACCACGTATTACATAAGCACCATCTGAATCTTTAGTTACAGTAAATGGTTGTTCTTGTTTAAATTTATATAATACATGAGATTCAAATCTTTCTTCTTCATATAATGGTTGTTTTTCTATAGTGTCAAGTTTATCTGCTAAAGCAATTAATACCTTATCTAATCCTTCATTATTTAAAGCAGATACTTCATATATAGGCAAATCTACTTTTTCTTTAAACTTAGCTAAATTTTCTTTAGAACCTTCTACATCCATTTTATTAGCAATTATTATTTGTGGCTTCTCTATAATTTTCTTATTAAAGTTTTCTAACTCCTTATTTATAGTTATATAATCTTCATATGGATCTCTACCCTCAGTACCTGCCATATCTATAATATGCGCTATAACACGAGTTCTTTCTATATGTCTTAAAAATTTATCTCCAAGTCCTTCACCAAGTGATGCACCCTCTATTAATCCAGGAAGATCTGCTACCACAAAAGATCTACCATCTTTAGTTTTAACTACGCCTAAATTAGGTTTTAAAGTAGTAAAGTGATATGCAGCTATTTTAGGTTTAGCAGCACTTATTTTACTTATAATAGTACTTTTACCTACACTAGGTAAACCAACTAATCCTACATCAGCTAAAAGTTTTAATTCAACTTTTACTTTTTTCTCTTCTCCTGGTTCACCATTTTCTGCAAAATCTGGAGCCTTATTAGTACGTGTTACAAATGCCATATTACCACGTCCACCACGGCCTCCATAAGCAACTACTACTTCATCATCTTTCTTTGTTAAATCTGCAAGGATAAAATTAGTTTCTAAATCAGTAACAACAGTACCTAGTGGAACTTTAATTACTAAATCTGGAGCATTAGCACCATTCATTGCTTTACCTTGTCCATGTTCACCATTTTTAGCTTTATAATGTTTACTCATTCTAAGGTCTATTAACGTATTTAATCCTTCATCTACTTTAAATACAATATTACCTCCATGACCACCATTACCACCAAATGGTCCACCCATTTCTACATATTTTTCTCTTCTAAAAGCTAAACAACCATTACCACCATTACCAGCTTGTAAGTCAAGTGTTACCTCATCAACGAACATATTATCCCCTCCTCTTTTGGTATTATATCAAAAAAACTTAAATAAAAAAAGATATACATAAATATTATATATATCTATTATAAAAATAAAATTATAAATTATGTATAGTAATATATCAAATTATATATTATAATAAAATCTACTAGGTGATACTATGAATACAGTTAGAAACTTTAAATATAAAAAATGTGATGTTATATGTTGTAAATGTGGAATTATAACAATAATAAGTGAAAGAGAATTTGATAGATACAAATTATTTGAAAGTATTAAGATGCATTGTCATAAATGTAACGATTATACAATACATTATATTTTAAAAGATAAAGATGAAGCTAAGGAAAAAATAAAAACTTTAAAATATACTAATAGTAGAATACAAAAATTAACTAAATTACTTAATATAGAAGAAGAAAAAAAGATGTAAATCATCTTTTTTTATGCTAAAACTCTATCTATTTTATCCATTATAACTTTATCAGAGAATGGTTTTTCAATCATATCTACTACATTATATGCAAATGCTTTATCAATAGTTTCTTTAGTAGTATCTCCACTAATTATAATTACTGGAATAGCTATACCATTACTTTTAATATAATCTAATACACCAAATCCATCAATACCTGGCATCATTAAATCTAATAATATTAAATCAATTTTACTATTAGGTATAGTCTCTATAGCTTTAGCACCACCATCTACTAAAATAGTGTCATATTTGTCACCAATAGCTTTTTGTAAATAATTTCTAATAATACTTGAATCATCTACAATTAATATAGATTTTTTTTCTGATTCTACAGATTGTACTGATGTTGGTTGTACATTATTAGCTATAGCTTCATTAAATAATGTATTTATGTTTCCTTTTAATATTCTTAGCTGTAATGCAACTTCTTCATTACTAGTAGCAATGCTATCATCAATTGTTTTGTTTACTTTTTCTAATAACTCGTTCATTTCTATTCTCCCTCTATATATGCTTTTGCTAACTTAATTATTTTTTCTGCTTCTTCCATTAACTCATCATAATGTTCATTTACATAATTTATATCATTACCTTTACTAGCCATTTCATGGTTATAAGATAATTCAGCTAATTTAGTAAAGCCTAAATATTTTGAATCACTCTTCATAGCATGTACTAATATAGCATAATTAGGCATATCCCCTATTTCTTTATAATGTGCTATATCTTTTAATCTAGTTTCTGATTCATTATAAAAATCTTTGATAGTATCATTATACATATCCATATCTCCTAATAATTCTAAACTAGCTTCTAAATTAACTCCACTATTTCGAAGTAATTCTTCTCCTGTAAGTTTTTCTTCTGATATAGTTTCTTTAGTATCAGAAGTTCCTATATATTTAACTAATAATTCTTCTAGTATATTTTTACTAATTGGTTTAACTAAATAATCAGTAAAACCTGCATTAGCATAACTTTCTAACATAGGTGTATCTATATTAGAAGTATATATAACCACTGGAGTATTAAATCCAATTATTTTCTTTAAATTTTGTAATGTCACTATACCACTCATACCAGGCATTTCATCATCAATAATAATTAAATCATATTTATTACCATCTAATATATTATTAATACATTCCATACCACTACATAATGTAGTAACATCTAAATTAAATTCTTTTAGATATCTTGATGCTATATCAAGATTTACTTTATCATCATCAATAACTAATACTTTTTTATTATTACCATCAAAAGATACTATCTTTTCATTAGATACTTTTTGTTCAATAGACAAAGTAAATCTTGAACCTTCATTATATTTACTTTGTACTGCTATTGTACCACCCATTAATTCTAGTATTTCCTTAGTAGATGTTAATCCAAAACCATGATCAGTTTTATTAAATAATTTATCTATATCTTCATCTTTAATACCAAATCCACTATCTTCTACAACTATTACTAACTTACAAATATCATCTTTAACAACAGAATTAAATGTAAATGATATATAACCTTGATTAGTACAATTAATAGAATTTCTTAGTAAATTTTGTAATATATTTTTTATATTATCTGCATCACCATTTAATACTTCAGGTATACTATCATCATATGAAGTTTTAAATTCTACTCCACTATGAATACTACTTTTAACATATGTAGCTAATTCATCATATATATCCTTTAATTTATAATTTTTATTTACAACTTGTAATTTATTTACTTCATTATTCATAAATAAGTTATCACCATACTTTCAAGTCTTCCTATATTACAAAATAATTATAGCATATCTATTTGCAATTTACCAGCCAATTAATTACATCTTTATTCTTATATTCTAAACTATAATCTCCATCATATTTAGTTATTTTAGAACTATTAATTAAACTACTTGTATAATTATCATTATTAGAAGTATATAACCATACTTTAGTTTTATTAATTTTATTAGTATCTACATATATATCTTTTATATTACCATTCATAGGTAATATACATGAAAATGTATTAGGTAATTTTGTTTGTAATTGATATACTCCTGTAGCACCCTTATCATAGCCTGTTAATGATATTCTATTTATATCAATATTATAATTATTATACATATAATTAATTAAATTAACTATATTAGATTGAATATCTATCCAATTATTATATTTATCATCTAATTTAGGTATTACTATATATGATTCCAAATAATCATAATATCCATCATTTAAATATTTTATAATATTCTCATTAGTAATATCATTATTATTACCATGTAAATATATTATAAGTGGCATATTATCTTTTTTATTACTTGGAGTATATAAATAATAGGATAAATCATTTAATTTATTCATTTCTAATTTATATGTATTAGATATATCTTTTTTGTCATTTAATTTAATAGTATGCTTATAACAAGTTTTAATAGATCCAATTAGTCCTTTAAATAATAATATTAAGATTAAATCTAAACATAAAATTATAACTACTCCCAATTTATTCCTCATATCTCTCTCCTACTATATATAATTATACAATAAAATTACAAATAAAAAAAGGCTATTGCCTTTTAATTTTATCCAATTTTTCTTTTAAATCTAGTTATTACATTAGTTAATATTATAAATAATAGTGCAAAACCTAACATAATAAACATATTAATAAATACAGGTAATAATTTATCAATATTAAATACTTCTAATCCCTGTACATAATTATTATTTGAAATGTAATAATATGTTGGAAAAAAATGTCCCATCTTTAATACTGTATTAGGTAAAATTTCTTGTGGAACAAAAGCACCACATAAGAAACTAGAACCAATTGCTACTACATTCATTATACCTGTAATAGCATCTTTTTTAGATATAAGATTACCTATCATAAATGCTAATGAAGTAGCACTTACTGTAAATATAAAGGAATTAAATATAAATAATAACCCATGATAACTTATCATAGTTTTACCTAATAATATAAATCCTATAACTACATAGAATAACCATACTAATAAAGAATATACACAGTTAGATAAAAATAAACTATTATTTATTTTTCTATAATTAGAACTACTAATAAGTGTTCTTTTTTTAATTTTTATATTATTAAATATATTAGTAATTAAACTTATAACATAAATTAAACAAGCTATTATGCTATAACTAGCAAATGAAAAATAAAATGATGCTCTATATAATGAACTAGTATCTAACTTAGTAGTAACTTTTACATTAGTACTATTATCTAAATTCTTATTAACACTTTCAATAATTTGTTCTTCATTATAATCATATTGTCTATATGTATCAGCACTTTTAATATATCTTTTAATAATCATTTCGGCTAATGAAGCTTGATAATCTCCTGTAGACTTAATAGCTATAACTGGATTATTACCTTTCATAAACTCACTAGTAAAATTATTTGGAATATATATTACATAATTTACATCTCTATAAAATAATGAATCATCTATACTAACCTTTTTATCATCTATATTTTTAACATTACAATTTTTTTTCAAATAACTAACTAAATTTTTAGATATTAATCCATTATTATCTTCATTTACAATATATATATTTGGCTTAGTAGCGCTAAAATCCATAGATGAACTACTACTTCCCATATGAAATGATCCAAATACTAATAATAAAATTGTATATATTATTACTATTAACTTATTCTTATTAAGAATTTTTAAATATGTTTTAAATACTGTCATATTTTTGTCTCCTTAATCCTATAAAAGATATACTAATTAATAATACTGAAAATATAGATAATAATATAATATCATTATAAAATCTACTAGTTGTATTATAGTAATATAATGAATAGAATCCATCTGTAATCATATCTACTGGATTTAATTTATTAATTATAGGTACATTAGAATCTATTATATATTTTTCATTTATTCCAAACATACCAGCAAAGAAACATCCTACCATAGTAAATGCTATTAAAATACCAATTTTAGTATTTTCATTACATCTTAACATACTACCTAAGAATATTCCTAAAGAAAGACCAGCAAAACTACCTACAAACGCTAAAAGAATAATAAGTGATATATTATTACCATAATCTACTTTTAATATAAATATAGTATATAAGAATAATAATAGTAATCCTATTAATTGTGCTATATAACCTGCAAGTAAACTACTTAATACAGTAACAAATTTCTTTGTAGGACTAATAGATACTCTAGCACCTATCTTACTAATATTAGCTAATGATTTATTTATACTAAACATACCTAACATACTACCATACATACAAGTCATAGCTATTAAAGTATAATATTCTATTACTGAATAATCTAAATTAGAGTTAGATCTATTTTCTAATTTAATATTATCATTATTTAATATTTTTAAAACTTTATTATATAGTTCCTTAATATCATAATCATTAGTACTAGTAACATCATTAATTAAAATACTTGTTTCTAATATTTCATCAGATACATACTTAAATATAGTTTGATTAATACCATTTTTATTAATAACTATTTTAGGATTATTATCTTCTATATATAGATATCCTACTATCTTATCTTTATCTAATAATTCTTTAGCTTCATCTTCATCTACATATTTTGCATTAAATAATCTTTCTTTACTATTTTTATCAGATAAATTATTAAATGCTGTAGAAAACATAATATTATTTTTATAATTATCATCATTAACTATAGCTATATCTATTAAATTTAATTTTTCACTACTAGTTATATTTGAAAACGCCATTTTAAATAGTGTAGCTAGTAATAATGGGAAAGCAAACGTCCAAAATATTAATGCTTTATTTTTAAATAATACTTTTAAAGAGTATTTAAAATTATGAAAAAACATTAGTCTCTTAATTCCTTTCCAGTAAGTTTTAAGAATACATCATTAAGTGTAGGACGTTCTGAAAATATTTTATTATAATCAAGATTATTATCTTTCATAAAATCCATTATTTTAACTAAATTATTTTTACCCTTATCATATGTTATTAATAATAGATTATCATTATATGTAACTTCATGTACATTTTTTAAGCTTTTTATTTTTTCTATATATTCATTCTCAATATCATTTATTTCAACTGTTATTTTTTCTTCTATAGATGCTAATTCTTTTAATTCATCACAAGTACCACTAGCAATTATCTTTCCTTTATCTAGTATTATAACTCTACTGCATAATATTTCTACTTCTTCCATATAATGTGTAGTATATACTATAGTAGCTCCATTACGTGCTAAAGACTTAATACCATCTAATATATTATTTCTACTTTGTGGATCTACAGCTACTGTTGGCTCATCTAAAAATATTAATTTAGGTTTATGAGATATACCACATGCTATATTAAGTCTTCTTAATAATCCACCTGATAATTGTTTTGGATAATATTTTTTATAATTTTCTAGGCCTACTAATTTAATAGCATCTTCTACATATTCTTTCTTCATTTTTTTATCTTTTATATATAGACCACAAAAATAATCTATATTTTCATATACAGTTAATTCATCAAAAACAGATACATCTTGAAATACAACACCTATTTTAGATTTTATATCATAACTATCTGAATCCATTTCTTCACCAAATATACGTATATCTCCTTCACTATATTTTAAAAGTGCTAAAAGACAATTTATTGTAGTAGATTTTCCACTACCATTTGGTCCTAATAATCCCAATATTTCTCCTTCTTCTACATCAAAAGTAATACCATCTACAGCAGTATTATTTTTATATTTTTTAACTAAATTTTTTACTTCAATAATTTTTGTCACAATTTCACCTCAATATATAAATTATACTAAAAATAATAGTTGCATACAATCAACAATAATTGTCAAATATGTCAATCAATTTTAACATTAATAATTATACTACATTTTGACATATATTTTAATATGTTTATTATATTATTTTATTAGGTGATCAAATGAAAAAACAAATTGAAAAAGAATTATTAAATTATTATATAAAGAAAAATAAATTAGAAGATAGTGATATAGAAAAAGATAAAGTTAAATTAAGTATTATTAAAATGATGATAAAACGTATTAAATTAATATTAAAGTTATCTAAATTTGTAGAAATAGAAAAAATAATTAAATATGAAAAAATATTACTTGATAAAAATTATAATAAAAATCTAGGTAGTATGGATGGATTATATGTATTAAAATGGTTAGAATATTCCAAATTTTTAGATAGAGTATCAAATAAAAAACTTAACAATTATTGTTAAGTTTTATTTATCTACTAATTTAGATATTAACATAGTACTAGGTATATCTCCTACTGCATTTAAACAAGTACCTGGACTATCTATTAACCAACCTATGGTAGCTATTATAGGAAATGCATAACTAGGAAAATTATAAAGTGATACTATTAGCATTTCACCTATTAATGCTCCTCCTGGAATTCCTGACATAACTACGCTTGAAAGAAGTGCTACTAAAACAGCTAATAATATATCACTTATTCCATTAAATGGTCTTCCAAATATAGAAAATAAAAATGCTATCTTAAGTATAGATGCCATACTTGATCCTTCCATGTGTATACTTGCCCCTATTGGTAATACTAATTTACTTACATCTTTAGGTAAATTCATATTATCACATGTTTTAATATTAGATGGTAATGTAGCTAGTGAAGAACATGTACCTAATGATGTAATAGTAGAAAGTAATATATTTTTATAAAATACTTTTACTCCTTTTTTTCTATATGCAATATATGCATATAATGAATAAAATACTATATAATATATAATTGCCATAAATATATATAATATAAGACATTTAGCATAACTTCCCAATAATTCTGGTCCATAAGTACCTACTAAAGACGCAAAATAACTACATAATCCTATAGGTGCTAAATACATTATAATACTAATCATTTTTAACATTACTTTAGATAAACTATTTAAAAAATCACTAACTATTGATACTTCTTTACCACATAATTTAATACTTAATCCAAATATAGTAGAAAATATTATTAATGGTAACATATTTCCTTTAGATAGTAATTCATAAAACTCTGATACTGTTAACATAGATACAATTTTACTACCTATATCAATACTTTTATTAGTATTTTCTAAATCATACATAATAGCACCACTAGGTTTAAATATTAATACACCTATTAACATCACTATAGCGCTAATTAAACTAGTTATAATAAATATAATGAGCATATACTTTATTATTCTACCTAATCTTTTTATACTAGATATATTAGCAATACTACTTGCTATTGTAGAAAATACTAATGGAACAACAATTATAAATAATAAATTAATAAATATTTGACCTATAAAAGCTATTTTAGCAGTATTATCTTTAAATATTATTCCTATTATACTACCTACTATTATAGATAATAATAATATAATTGAAAACTTATAATTACTCCATATCTTCTTTAACATAAAACCCTCCTATTTAATTTTATGTTAAAAATAAAAATAGATGTATATAACATCTATTTAATACTTATATTTGATAAATAATAATTATCATTTATTTTATTAAATTTATATTCATAATATTTTAATAAATTTAAATTTTCTTTCATATTATCTTTAGTAACTGTCTCTGTTAAAGCAGTATTATTTAATGTCCAACTTTTTACTCCATCATTATATAAAACATAATTCTTAATTACTAAAGTACCATTTTCTTCACTTTTTTCTACATAATCATATTTGCTATATGTAATTTTATTATTACTTTCTTCTAATACATAATACATTTTAGTTTCTTGATTATGTGTATATAAATCTTTACCACATACAAATGCTCTTTTAATATATTCCTTAGTACCAAATAATTGTTTAATAGAATTATCTAACTCTTCTTCTGTAATATATATTTTACCATCAGCAACTTTTTTATCAGCTATTTTAGATGCTAAAGCCATAGTAGCATTATTTGATAAATTAACTACACTTAACCCTTCTTGCGTATTCATAGCAGCTAAATCTGCTTTAGAATAAAGATTTGTGCTTTCTAATTTAGTTAAAATTAAAACATCTTCATATTTTATTGTTTTTATATTACTATTTGAATTACTTTCTACATTTGAAGTAACATTACTATTAGAATTACTTTTCTTATTCTCTTTTTTATCATCTTTATTAACTAAAGTATATACACCATAGCCAATTAAACCAATACATATTAATGTTAATAATAAATCTGCAAAAGGATTCTTTTTAGGTTCTTTAAAATCATCTTTTTTAGTTCTATTCCTTTTTTGATTTACTCTTAATTCACCATTAACAATAATTGGTGTTGTATCCCTTTTATCCATATTATCACCTAGTATAATTTTATCATAAATATTATTAAATTACTAGATTATAACATCAATACCTTCATGTACTAAAATATCTATTGCTTGAAAAGAATTTATTCTAGCTCCTCTTAAATCATCAAAATTTACTTTAATTTCATCTATATTACAAGATGAAAAATCTATACCATCTAACTTAGTATTTATAAACTCTGATTTTAAGAGTTTACAATCTTCAAATATTAAATTTTTAAGTTTAACATATGAAAATGTAGATAATGATAAATCACATGAATCAAATTTAATATTAATTAAATTACTATTAGTAAAATTAATATAATGTAATAACCCACCTAAAAATATATCATTTTTTAAACTTGAACTACATATATTAGTACCTAATAATTTACAATTGTGAAAAGTACATTTATGTATTCCTGATTCATTTAATGATGTATTTGAAAAATCACAATTTTTAAAATAACAATTAGAAAAAATATATCTATCTAAATTACAATTACTAAAATTAACTTTTTCAAAATAACAACTATCAAAGTCTACTCTATACTCAGTAGTTATATAATCACAATTACTAAATTTTTTATATGAATAACTATCTAATTCACTATCAAATATATAATCTTCTGTACTATCTATATTAGTTTTTTCTATCTTAACTTCGTTAGTTCGTTGTAGCATTTATCAAATGCCTCCTTAAAATATTTTATATCTTCCATACTTGTTAAATAAGATAGACTTATTCTTAAACTAGATAAAGCTTTATCTTTATCTTTTGTTATATCATATACAGCACTACTAATATTACTTGTAGAACATGCACTCTTTGTAGAAACATATATTTCATATTGTTCTAATGCATGTAAGAATGTTTCTGGTTTAGTACCTATGATACTTATATTTAATATATGAGGAATACAATAAGTATTGCTATTAACGCTTACTAATTCATAATTATTAAAGAAATTTCTTAAATCATCATTTAATGATTTAACATATTCATAATTATTATTTTCTAATACTAATCTTAATGCTTTTGCAGTACTTACTATTAAAGGTAGTGCTGGAGTACCACTTCTATATATAGTAGTAGACTTACCACCATGTATAATAGGTTCAATAATTATTTTACTTTTTTTAATTAAAGCTCCTACCCCTTTAATACCATAAAACTTATGTGAAGAAAAACTAAATAAATCTACATTAGATAAATCAATATCTATTTTACCTATAGCTTGTGTCATATCTACATGAAAATAACACTTTGGATAATTACTAAGTAATTTACCTATTTCTTCTATTGGTTGTCTTATACCTAATTCACTATTTACAGCATTAATACTAACTAATATAGTATCATCTCTTATTATTTTTTTTAATTCATCTAAATCTACTTTACCATTACTATCTAATTTAGCATAACTTACTTCAAATCCTTTAGTTTTTAAATATTCTAATGGTTCATTTATAGATGAATGTTCTAATGTTGTTGTTATAATATGTTTACCTCTATTAGAATATTTATCACATATACCTTTAAGTGCTAAATTATTTGATTCACTAGCTCCACTAGTATATATAATATCGTAATCATCTATATTAAGTAATTTTTTTATTTGTTCTGTTGATGCTTGCAATAAGTGATTAGCATCTACTCCTAACTTATGTAATGAATTAGGATTACCTGGATAATTTTTACATACTTTAACAAAACTTTCTAATACTTCATCATCTACTGGTGTAGTAGCACTATAATCTAAATAAACCATATAATCGCCTCTAGATAATTTTAACATATAAATATATAAAAAAGAATAGATATATTATCTATTCTTTACTATTTTTTATTAACAGTAACTTTCTTACCACTAATAGTCATTTCTATACTAGAATTTAGTTTTTCTTGCTCTTCTTTACTAACAGTAATTGTACTACCAGTTGATTCTGTTTGTATACCACTTATAGAACTTACTGAAGAAGTAACATCTTTACCATTTTCATATACTTTTATTATATATTTAAATTCTTTTCTAGGTTCTCCACCTTCTACTTCTGAATCATGTGTTATTTCTTTTTCTTCAATAGTATATGTATAACTTTTAGTCATTCCAGTAACTCTAACTTTGCAAGTAGCAGTTTTACTTCTATCTACTATTGATGAAACTGTAATAGTTGCTTCTCCATCACCTACTGCAGTAACTTTACCATTATTTACTGTAACTACACTAGTATCACTACTAGACCAAGCTATTCCTCTAGTACTATCATCATTTGGTGTAATAGTAGCATTTAAATACTCACTTTTACCACCATCTAATGATAATTCTGTTTTATCTAATCTAATATTAATCGCAGCTTTTTCAGCAACTGTTACTCTACATGTTGCTTTTTTCTTACCATCTTTTGTTGTTGCTGTGATAGTAGTTTTACCTATTTTTTTAGCATTTACTTTACCATTTTTATCTACAGTAGCAATTTTTTCATCATCACTTTTCCATACTAATTCTTTTTCTGGATAGTCTATTGGATTAAATGTAACATCTAATTTTTCACTTTTACCTATTTGAATAGATAATTCATCTTGCATAGAAATGCCTTTAAGACTTATTTCATCTACTGATACTTCTATTCTCTTTTCAAATCCACCATCTTTTGTTGTAACAGTTATCGTTGTTGAACCTTTCTTAACTCCAGTAACTAAACCTGTAGAAGAAACAGTAGCAATTTTTTCATCATCACTTTTCCAAATTAATCCTGTATTAGTAGCATTACTTGGTGTAATTGATGCTTTAATTCTTTCTGTTTTACCAGAACCAACTTCTATGCTTTCTTCAGCTACTTCAATTCCTGTAACTTTAATAACACTATTTGATACTACTACTTTACATTTAGCAGTAAATCCACCTTCATTTGTAGTAGCAGTTATTGTTGATGAACCTATAGCAATTGCTTTAATATTACCATACTCATCAACAGTTACTTTTTCAGGATCTGAACTTTCCCATTTAACAGATTGATCTCTTGCATCACTAGGTAATACTGTAGCAATCAAAGGCATAGTATCTCCAGGTAAGAGTGCTACTTCATTTTGATCTAACTCAATACCTTCTACATCAGCAGTATTATTATTCTCCCATTTAGCTTTAATTGTTAAATTCTTATTTACTCTACTATCAAAATTATATTCTTTATTTCCAACATACCATCCTAAAAATGAATTTCCTAATTTTGTTGGTTCAGGAGGTTCTTTTACAGTTTCACCTTTTTTTACTTTTTGCGATTCTATTTTAGTACCACCATCTGTATCAAATTTAACAGTATATGGTCCACTATTTACTTTTACTAATAATCCTATTACAATTCCTATTAAAATTACTCCTAAAGCAACTCCACCTATAATAAATTTATTTTTATTATTAGGTTCTTCATCTTCTTCTAATTCGTCAGTGTCAATATTATCAATTGTTTCTTCGATATCATCTAATTCTTCTATTTCTTCATTTTCGAAATCACTATTCACAATAAATCATCCTTCCAATTATATATATCCTGATGTATTTTCTAAACTACATTATTATTATAACATAATATTTATAAATTAAAAGATGTGTTTTAATTTTTTAATATATATCATATATTTTAATGGTGATATTATGAAAAATATAAAATTTATTGGTTATTCTTTATTATTTAATATTACACTTCTTATATTTTTACTTTTAATTACTACTATACTTAGTTATTTTAATATAATAAGTAATAATTTACTTAAAATAATATTATTAATAATGCCTATAATTACAACATTATTTAGTAATATTTATTTAGGTAGCAAAGTTACTAATAAAGGATATATAGAAGGTTTAAAACATGGTATATTATTTGTAATATTATTATTTTTATTAAACATACTTTTATATAGATATTTAAATATTAAAAATATAATTTATTATGGAATATTTATATTATCATCTATATTTGGAAGTATGATAGGTATAAATATAAAAAGAAAGTCCTAAAACTTTCTTTTTATATTTACAAAAGTAATTTCACTATCAAATAAATTATCTAAAAAGCTAAAAGGATTAGAATGTGATGCTTTAGTAATACCTGTAGAAATAATTATTTCTGTATTTTCTCTTTTTACTAATCCATAACTATCTTTAGGAAATTTTTGACCTTTATGAGGTGAGAAGAATCCTCTTCCTTTCATAATACCTCTTAGTTTTTTTGGTACTATTCCACCATGAGTATGTCCTGATAATACTAATGGAATATTCTTCATAAGTCTTATATCATCATAATTTTTTATCTTAGTTAATGGTAATGGTGTATGACATAATAATATATTATAATTATCATCATTAAAAGCCTCAAACGTATTATTAACATATCTCATAAAATAATTAGTATTTTCTTTATATTTATAATAAAAATCTAAAGGTAAAGTTAAACCTATAAATCTTATTCCATCTTCTACATAAGCTTCATTATCTAATAATACCACATTATCTAATTGTTTTAATTTATCATACAATTCTTCATTATAATAATATTCTCTAATATGTTTATCACGAACTATATCATGACCACCTATACTTATAAATACTTTTTTTAGACGTGCTAACTCTTTAATCCATGTTATAAATGGATTTATTTCTTTAACTGTACCTACATCTAAAAAATCACCTACAATACATATATAATCAAATTTTTCATTATGTAAATAATCAACTATCTTATTTAACTTTTTCATATTTGATGGTTTGTAATAATGTATATCAGTTAAAAGAGCTATTGTCTTACTTATATTTTCATTTTCTATATAGTAATCAGTTTTAGTTATCTTTGCCATTATTATCTCCTAAATAATTTTTCAAAAATTCTTCTCTATATTCTTCTATATTCTTATCCTTAATAGCAACTCTTAAATCTTCTACTAATCTAATTAAGAATCTAATATTGTGTATAGATAATAGTCTAGCTCCAAAAGTTTCGTCTGCTGTTATTAAATGTCTTATATATGCTCTAGTATAATGTTTACAAGCATAACAATCACAGCCCTCTTCTATTGGAGTAAAATCT
>CADBNE010000032.1 GCA_902795975.1 uncultured Erysipelotrichaceae bacterium | reverse complement strand
TGCGTAAAAAAAGGAGGGCAAGACTATGGCAAAAAAAGGAGAAGCTAGACAAAGAATAACTCTTCAATGTACAGTATGTAAATCAGAGAATAAACGTACTGAAAAAAATAAAAGAAATACTTCAGAACGTTTGGAATTAAATAAATTTTGTCCAAAATGTAGAAAAGTGACTGTTCATAAAGAACAAAAATAATAAAGTAATAAATTGTAGAAAGGAGTGTTATTGAGATGTTCAATGTTAATGATATTAAAAACGGGATGACAATATTATTTGAAGATAGTATTTATACAGTATTAGAATTTTCACATGTTAAACCTGGAAAAGGAGCAGCTTTCGTTCAAGTTAAATTAAAGAACTTAAGAACTGGTTCTATCGTTGAAAAGAGATTTAACTCAGGTGTTAAATTAGAAAAAGCAATGATAGAAAAGAAAAACATGCAATATCTATACGAAGCATCTGGTGTTTATACATTCATGGATAATGAAACTTATGAACAATTAGAATTAACTGAAAGCCAATTAGGTAATGATAAATATTATTTAAAAGATGGTTTAGAAGTTATAGTATCTTTATACCAAGGAGAAGTATTAGGTGTTATCTTACCTGAAAAAGTTGAGTTAGAAATAATTGCTACAGAGCCAGCTGTTAAAGGTAATACAACTAATAATGCTCAAAAAGATGCTACAGTTGAAACTGGATTGATGGTTAGAGTTCCATTATTTATCGAACAAGGTGAAAAAATTCTTGTAAGTACAAAAGATGGTTCTTACGCATCACGTGCATAATAAAAACAAGATATCCAAAAATTGTGGATATCTTTTTTTATTGTATTCATTTTCAAAATATAGTAAAATAATATTGGATACTGGAGGAATATATGAAGAAAACACTTAGAGATTTTGATTTGAACAATAAGAAGGTAATAATTAGAGTTGATTTCAATGTTCCAATAAAAGATGGTGAAATTACTGATGATAATAGAATAGCTGAAAGCTTGAAAACTATCAATTATGCAATAGATAATGGTGCAAAAGTAATTTTAATGTCACATCTTGGACGTGTTAAAACAGAAGAGGATAAATTAACAAATACACTTGAACCAGTAGCATTTAGATTAAGTGAATTACTTGGTAAAGAGGTTATTTTTGTTGATGAAACTAGAGGAGAATTATTAGAAAATGAAATTAATAATTTAGCTAGTGGTGATGTTTTATTAATGGAGAATACTCGTTTTGAAGATATAGATGGGAAAAAAGAAAGTGGTAATGATGAAGAGTTAGGTGCTTATTGGGCATCACTTGGAGATATATTTATAAATGATGCATTTGGTACAGCACATCGTGCACATGCTTCAAATGTAGGTATAGCATCTCATCTACCAAATGGTATAGGATTTTTAATTGAAAAAGAATTACAAAATTTAGAAAGTGCTGTTAATGCACCTGAAAGACCTTTTACAGTTATTATGGGTGGTTCTAAGGTGTCAGATAAAATTGGCGTTATTGAAAATTTAGTTGAAAAAGCAGATTATATACTTGTTGGCGGAGGAATGATGTTTACATTTTTAAAGTCACAAGGATATGAAATTGGTAAATCATTATTAGATGAAGAAAGCTTAGATTTTTGTAAGAATATATTAAGTAAATATCCTAATAAGATTATATTGCCAGTAGATTGTGTTTGTTCTACCGAATTAAGTGATAATGTAAAACCAAGAATTGCAAAAATAAGTGATATAAAAGATGATGAATTAGGTCTTGATATAAGTCATGGTACTATTGATTTATTTAGTACATATTTAAATATAAGTAAAACTATAATATGGAATGGTCCTGTAGGAGCATTTGAATATGATAATTTTAAAGAAGGAACATTGAATTTATGTGAGCTTTTATCAAAATTAAATTCTAAAGTTATAATAGGTGGTGGTGATACTGCTGCAGCAGCTATTAAATTTGGATATAAGGATAAATTTACTCACATTTCAACAGGTGGAGGAGCTTCATTAGAATTATTAGAAGGAAAAGAATTACCTGGAATAGCGATTATTAATGAGAAATAGTATAAAAAATTTTGTTAGTAAAAATAAAAATATATTAAATATTATAGTTTTAATATTAATCACTGGATTAGTTCTTTATTTTGCACTTAAAGATGATTTTGATGAAATAGTTTATAATTTAAAAAATATTAATATTTTTTATTTATTAATTGCATTTGCTATGATATTTTTGTATTGGATACTGCGTAGTATGGCTTTACATAGTATTTCAAAAAAAGTAAAGAAAGATAATAAGTTTACAGGTTCTTTTCAGTTAATGTTAAGAACACAATTCTTTAATGCTATTACACCTTTTTCTACTGGTGGACAACCTTATCAAATATGGTATTTAAGAAAACAAGGTATGTCTACTCCAATGGCAACAAGCGTAATTATACAAAACTTTATAGTTTATCAAATAGCACTTGTATTTTTAGGGTTAGTAGCAGTATGTGTAAATTCAATTTTTCATATTTTTCAAAATGAAAGTATATTGCAACATTTAGTAATGATTGGTTTCTTGGTTAATACAATTGTAATTGTTGTAATGTTTATTATTTCATTTAGTAAAAAATTAAACAAGAAATTAATACATTTAGGTATAACTATTTTAACTAAATTACATTTAGTTAAAAATAAATCAAAAAAATTATCTGAGTGGGATGATTATGTTAATACATTTCATGAAGGTGCTAAAATATTATTAGAAAATAAATTCGATTTTATAAAAGCAATTTTATATAACTTAGTTGCACTCATTTGTTTATATGCAATACCATTACCACTTTTATATTCTATGGGTGATTTTACTAGTTATAATTTAACAACTGCAGTTGTGACAAATGCATATGTTATGTTAATGGGTTCATTTGTACCAATTCCAGGTGCTAGTGGAGGACTTGAATATGGATTTATGTCTTTCTATGATGGATTTGTTAGTGGTGCTAAATTAAAAACAATAATGTTATTGTGGAGATTTGTTACATACTATTTTGGACTAATTGTTGGTTCAATAGCACTTAATATTAAGAGGGTGAAATAATGAGAATAGGATTATTTACAGATACATATCCTCCTATGATAAATGGAGTATCTACTTCTATAGCAATGTTAGAAGCAGCGCTTCGTAAAATGGGACATAAAGTATATGTTGTTACTGTTAATCCAGAGACAATGTCTTATGATTTTGATTCAAATGAAAATGTAATAAGATTACCAAGTATTCCTATTGGTATATATGATTATAGAATAACTGGAATATATCCACTTAAAGCAATTAATAAAATTAAAGAATGGAATTTAGATATTATACATTCACATACCGAATTTGGAGTAGGTACGTTTGCACGTATAATGGCTAAACAATTAGATATTCCAATAGTTCATACATATCATACTATGTATGAAGACTATGTTCATTATATAACAAAAGGACATTTTGATTTAGCGAGCAAAAAAGCAGTAGAATATTTAACAAAATTTTATTGTGATAAAACTGTAACAGAGTTAATTGTTCCTACAAAGAAAACATATGATTTATTTAAGAAAAAATATGAATATGATAGAAATGTACATATTGTTCCTACAGGGATTGAAGTAGATAGATTTTATAAAGAGAATAATAATGAAAAAAGAACTCAAGAAATAAAAGAACAATATGGAATAAAGAAAGATGATTTTATTGTTCTTTTTGTAGGTAGATTAGCTGAAGAAAAAAATGTTAAGTTTTTAATAGATAATCAAAAAGAATTAATAAAGCATAATAAAAAATGTAAATTAATGATAATAGGAGATGGACCTGACATTGATTTATTAAGAAAACAAGTAAGAGAATTAGATATAGAAAACAATGTAATATTTACAGGAAAGATTCCATGGGAACATATTCATGAATATTATCAAGTTCCATCAGTATTTGTAAGTGCATCAAATACTGAAACACAAGGATTAACATTGTTAGAGGCAATGGCTGCTGGAGTACCAGTGGTTGCACTAGATGATGATGCTTTTAGAGATGTAATTGTTGATGATTTAAATGGTTACTTATTTAAAGATGATAAGGGATATGTAAGTTCAATTGAAAAATTAATGGATGATAAAAAAATGTATAATAAGATGAGTAGACAAGCAAGAATAAATGGGGAAGCACATTCATCTAAGTATTATGCAGAAAAAGTTCTTGATGTATATAATATGGCATTAAAGGGAGATGCTAAAGGAAGTAGAAGTTTTTCAAGTAGAATGAAAGATGTTATAAAGAAGGGATTACATGGAGAATAGTAAAATATTAATTGGTAATATGAAAATGAATCTTACCTATCCTGAAGTAATGGAATATATAGAACAAATGAAGAAATATAATAATTTTATTATTTGTCCTAGTTCATTATATATTCCTTATTTTATTGAAAATGGATTTACAGTTGGTATGCAAAATATTTCAGAATATGGTCAAGGAGCATATACAGGTGAAATATCAGTTACTCAAGCTAATTCATTGAATATAAGATATTCTTTGGTGGGACACAGTGAGAGAAGAATAAAATTTAATGAAACAGATGAAATAATTAATAATAAATTAAGAAAGGCTGTTTCAAATGATATAATTGCAGTCTTATGTATTGGAGAAACTATTGAAGAAAAAGAGCAATTATTAACTAAAGAAGTATTAAAGAAACAAATAATTAATGATTTAAATGAAGTTGATGAATTTTATTTAAAAAATATTATTATTGCTTATGAACCAGTATGGGCAATAGGAACAGGAAAAGTTCCAAGTATAGAAGAAATCAAAGAAATAATTGAATATATTAAAAAATTTGTTAATGAAAAATTTGGATTTATTCCAAAAGTATTATATGGTGGCAGTATTAACGAAAAAAATATTTATGATTTAAAAACAATTGATATTGTTGATGGTTTTCTAGTTGGAGGAGCGTGCCTTGTTCCTGAAAAATTTATAAGAATAATAGAAACTATTAATTAAGTTTCTTTTTTATTCGACAAAATTCGATAAAAATAAGTACTACAATATAAAAGAGAATAAAGAGGAGGAAATATGCAAAAAGTAAGAGTTTTAATGATAGATGATAATGATCAACTAATTGAAGCAGTAAAAGAATCTTTTAAAAAGAGTAGTAAGATAGAATTTGTAATGAAAGCAAATAATGGAAGAGAAGGGTTTGAATTAATAAAAAATCATCAAGATGAGTATGATATTATAATTTTAGATTTAGTTATGCCAGGTAAAGATGGTTTATATGTATTAGAATCGATGAAACAAGAAGGAATATGTAAGAAAATAATTGTAGCAACTAGTAATAATGCTATGGATGTGATTAGAGAAGTATCTGAATATGGTGTTAATTACTATGTATTAAAACCATTTGAAATGTGTGATTTGGAAAAAAGAATACTTGATATTACAAGTAGAGAATATGATAAAAAGGTTATAGATGTAGAATATAATACTGTTCAATCAGCTATATCTAAAATATTACATGAATTAGGTATTCCATCACATATTAAGGGTTATCAATACATAAGAGAAGGTATAAACATTGTATATAATAGACCAGAAACAGTTGGTGGAATAACTAAAGAATTATATCCTGAATTAGCAAATAAATATGATACTACAGTATCAAGAGTAGAAAGAGCTATTAGACATGCTATT
>CADBNE010000031.1 GCA_902795975.1 uncultured Erysipelotrichaceae bacterium | reverse complement strand
GAAGTAACACAAGTATATTCTAAAAAAAGAAGTAAAAAATAATTTTACTTCTTTTTTGTACTTATTTATAATACTAGAGTATTTGTTTAAATTTTTTACCTTTTTCTTGCTTATAGATGTGGTTTGTAATATAATGGTATTGAAGGTAGGAAAAAAAAAAATGAAAAAATTAGGTAGAAAGGGATTTACTTTAATAGAATTATTAGCGGTTATTGTAATATTATCTATCGTATTAGTAGTTACCATACCATCTGTTATTAATGCAATGAATAGTGCTAAAAAGAAACAATTTGAAAATGCTATTAAAATTGTTGCCAATTGGCTTACTGAACAATATAATGTAGCAAATTTAAATCTTGATGCTTCTTCAGTAGAACCAGCATATAATAATTTTATTGCTAAAATGGGTGATTATGAAAAAGACTATATTAGTTCTTTGAAGAATAATAAAAATTTAAGTTCGTGTGGTAATAGTACAAATTACTGTTTAAATGAGTCTATTGAAATGCTAGAGACTGCGGGTATTTCTAATCCCGAAAAAAACATTGATTTAGAAAATACTTATGTATGGTTTGATAATAATAAAGTAGGAATAAAAGCAACTGCGAAGAGTGGTGGTTCTTTTGATTATAATGAAAGTGACAGTTTTGTATTTGTAAACGGTGTTGAAGATCAAACTTATTCAGATGAAAATATTTTTGACATGTCATTATTTACTAGCAAATTGAGTAGAAATGATGATGGCTACTGGTATGGACCTTTTAGTGATTTATACAATGATTATAGATATAAAGACTGTGGTTTTTTAGGAAATAGTGATTATTTTACAGATGATAGTTGTAAATCTTTCAAAGGGGAAAAACTTCACTTAGAGGAAAATACTTCTTATCAGATAAGCTTGGAAGGGTATATTAGTGAAGTTGGTGGAAATTTTAGAATTAGAGTACAATATACTGATGGTACTTATGAAAATATTATATCTCTTAATTCTAATACAAATACAATTGTTAATAATGAAACTAAAAATAATGCCACTATTAAATTTTTCTATATTACTTATAGTAATAACGTAAATATATATTTAAAGAATATGACAATAAAAAAAGTTGGTTAGTTATATTAAGAAGTAAATATAAATATTATTTTACTTCTTTTTTTCTATCTTTTGCATATATTTTATTGGTGATAA
Source organism: uncultured Erysipelotrichaceae bacterium (assembly GCA_902795975.1). The sequence continues at coordinate 2,193 of CADBNE010000031.1, read as the reverse complement.
TAATGAATGAAATAGATCCTAGTAAGTATGAAGGAATTATTAATAGAAAAAAACCTAAACAGAAAAAGAGTTATTTTAGAGGATTATTGATTAGGATAATGATAGTATTAATACTTTTTTTATCTCTTTCAATAGTATATAAATCGAATAATATTTTTAAAAGTTACGTTGATAAATATTTATATAGTGATAGTATATCGTTTACTAAAATAAAGAAATTTTATAATAAATATCTAGGAGGAGTTCTTCCTAAAATTAAAGAAGATAATACTTCTCTTGTTTTTAATGAGAAAATAAAATATAATCTTAAAGAAGATTATTATGATGGTGTTCATTTGAAAATTGATAATTCTTATCTTGTACCAGCACTTGAGGAGGGAATGGTGGTATTTATTGGTTATAAAGAACATTATGGAAATACTGTTATAATTGAATCATTAGAAGGTATTTATTATTGGTATGGAAACATTTCTAATACATCATTAAAATTATATGATTATTTAGAAAAGGGTTCTTTTATTGGAGAAGCATCTAATGACTTATATTTAGTCTTTAGTAAGGATGATGAATTTTTAGATTATGCAGAATATATTGACTAAATTTAATTTTCATTATACATATTTAATAATGGTATTTGGATTAGTAATTACTGGGCATTTTTCTAACTTAATAGTGTTTACTTCAATTATTATTATCCATGAATTTGGTCACGTAATAACTTCTTTATTTTTCAAATATAAAATAGATAAGATTATAATATATCCATATGGTGGATTAACTAAAGTTGATAAGAGAATTAATACTAATATAAATAATGATATAATTGTAGCTATTTCAGGATTGTTATTTCAAACAATTTATTTTATATTAGTTCTTTTTTTATATAAAAATAATATTATTAGGGAATATATATATAATTTATTTTATCTATATCATAAAAGTATGCTTATATTTAATATACTTCCAATTATTCCTTTAGATGGTTCTAAGGTGGTTAATTTAATTCTTTGTAAGTATTTAAATTTTAATATAGCTAATAAATTAACAATAATTATATCATTTGTAACAATTATATTTTTTTTATTTAGTAATATATTTGATAAGAATTATAGTATGATTATGGTAATAGGAGTACTTCTTAATAACATATATAAATTTTATAATGAATTGTCTTATATATATAATAGATTTCTATTAGAGAGATATTTATATGATTTTAATTATAAAGGGTATAAGGTAATTAGTAATAAGGATAAAATGTATAAAAATAAAATGCATTATTTTAAGATAAATAATATAAAAGTAGGGGAAAAGGAGTATTTAAAGAGTTTTTTTCAAAAAAAATGTTAATTTGTTTGACTATATATTTATTTTATGATAAAATTGTATTGTTTTGAAGACCTCGAGTTGATTACTCAACCACATTGAAAAGGTTAAAAAGACTACATATGTAGCACCTTAAGAGTGAGTCTTAAAAATATATGTAAGGAGGTAAGAAAATGAAGGCAATTATTGAAACTGGTGGAAAACAATATTATGTAGCTGAGGGCTCTATTATCTATGTTGAAAAACTAGAAGGAGCTGAAGGAGATAAAGTTGTTTTTGATAAAGTTCTAATGGCTAATGGCGTTGTAGGTAATCCTTATGTTTCATCTAAAGTTGAAGGTGTTATCGTTAAACAAGGTAAACAAAAGAAAATTAAAATCTTTAGATATAAACCTAATAAGAGATCTACAAGAGTTAAGAAGGGTCATAGACAACCATATACTAAAGTAGAGATTAAGAAAATTAAGTAGGAGAGTTTTATGATTAAAGTAAAACTAACAAAAAAAGGTGATATTATTAAACATATCACAGTTAATGGACATGCTTTATATGCTGATTTCGGTAAAGATATTGTATGTGCTGCGGTGAGTAGTACTATTATAACTTCAGTTAATGCATCACTTTTAATAGATGAAAATAGTTTATCTTATGAAGATAAGAATGGGTTAGATATTAATATATTAAAAGATGATGAAGTAACTACTAAAATTATTAATAATATGATATCTAATTTGTTAGAATTAGAAAAAGCATATCCAAAGAACATTCAAATTAAGGAGAAAAATAATGAATAAATTAATGTTATTTAATATACAATTATTTGCTCATAAAAAAGGACAATCATCTACTAGTAATGGAAGAGACTCT
>CADBNE010000030.1 GCA_902795975.1 uncultured Erysipelotrichaceae bacterium | reverse complement strand
TCTGTAGTAATAGAATTAACTGCTTGACCATCAGTATATATAACTGTACCTTCAGGTTCTAATGCCCATCCTACAAAAGTATATCCACTCTTTGTGAAAGAATTATCTCGTAATACTACGCTAGTATGTTGATATACAACCATATCTTGCATAGCACCAGTACCACCATTACTATCGAACTTAATTGTATAAGTTTCAGTAGCAAGTGAATCTTCTAACCATATTGCATATAGTGTAACAACATCACTACTACTATTACCATTAACTAAATCTTCATCGGTATAAATAATATTACCAGCTGCTTCAGTACTCCATCCAACAAACTTATAACCTTCTCTTGTAAATGTACACTTAGCAAGTTTACCAGCTCCATTACTTGGAATACTAGAATCACTCATTGTACCAGTACCACCATTAGCATTATATTTAATAGTATAATTATCTGGTATCCATTTAGCATATAAAGTTATTACCTTATTATTTTCTAAAGTTAAATTATAAACAGTAGCACCATCTTTATAAGCAACATTACCATTTGGAGTAAGTGACCAACCACCAAACTTATAATTAGCTCTTGTAAACTTATTAGCAGTTAAATTAAAACTTGTATTATAATATCCAGTACTATTACCCATTGTACCAGTACCACCATTAGCATTATAAACAACAATATAACTATGTTTTTGCCATTGAGCTGTAATAGTAGTATTTCCAGTACCCATAGTAAGACTTGTTCCACTCATAGTTGTAGAAACATTACTTATAGTCCAATTCTTAAATGTATGACCTTCTCTTGTCGGATTAGCTATATTAATAACATCTTTATTCTTTAAACTATATGTAGAATTAGTTGTCTTATCATTCCATACACCACCATTAGGATTAACTGTTAAAGTATATTTAGCATCAGGATCAACTGGTTGATCTCCTCCACCAGAATCACTATTTTGATTAATATTAACATTTATACTATTAGTTACAGAATTATAATTAGTAGTATCACTAGGTGTAAATTTTAAAGTTATTTTTGAAGTACCTATACCAGTACCAGTAGTTTTAAATGTCTTTTCAGTATTAGCAGATACACTAATTGAATTTGTATTTAAACTAATATTACTATTATTAACACTAATTGCAAATGTACCAGCTGTATTAGCTTTTACTTTTACATCTTTAGAATTTCCTTGCAAAACAGTAAATGAGCTATCAAATCCACTAACACTAGGATCTATCTTAGAAATAGAACATTTAAATGTCTTATTTGAAGTACTATTATCACTCCAATGGTAGTTATCTTTTAAAACAGCTGTTACTGTATGAGTACCTGCATTCTTTTGACTATTACCAGTAAAATCATATCCTTCTCCGTGATTCTTAGTTAATGTTTGACTAGAACCATTATATTTTAAACCTGACTTACAATACTCACTAGCTACTGGAATAGTAGCTATATTACCAGTAGAATCAGTATAACCACCTTTTTCATCAAAACAATAAGCACCTTGATCAGTATTTAAACATATATTAGTAGCCATAGATCCTGTTGGATGACCAGTAGTTGCAGTTGGAACGAAATAATACCAGTTTTTAACACCATTATATGTTAATTCTTGCCATCCAGTTAACATTGCACCTTCAGGATAATTATTATCACTAGATTCTTTGAAATAATACCATTTTTTAACACCATCGTATGTTATTTCTTTCCATCCTTTTTGCATTGCTCCATCATTATTAAAGTAATACCATTTATCCCCTACTTTAAACCAACCTTTTACCATTGCACCAGTAGGATATTCATCAGTCTTATTTTCATTTAAATAATACCATGTACCATCTATTTGTTGCCATCCAGTTTCCATTGCACCAGTTGAAGGATTTAAGTAATAATAATTATTATCAGAAGCCTTAGCCCATCCTTTTACCATTGCACCAATAGGATAGTCATTACCATCTGATTCATTTAAATAATACCATTTACCACTATCTTCTCTCCATCCGGTTAACATAGCTCCAGTTGTTAAATGTAAATAATACAAATTACCATTATCTTGAGTCCATCCACCATATGGTTGTAAATCACTATCAAGCATATACCATACAGTTTTATTATTTTCTATACCAACTTTAGTCCAATTACCAGTACGTGAAATATTAAGTACAGGTTCTGCTTTAGATATATTACCACCATCAGCATCATTTACAGTATATCCACTTCCACTTGAATTAAAGTTTACTACAATCGCATTATTTACTTTAGCTGTATAATAAATTTTCTTACCATCATCTTTCATTCTTACTAAAGCAGACATATTTCTTTCAGTTTTATTAAGTTCAGGAGAACCAGTAACAATAACTGTACTAGGATTAACTGTATTCAAGAAATTTTTAGATGTAGATGTAGCAGCACCATGGTGTCCCATCTTTAATATATCAACTTTACCAATACTACCATTACCTACAAGTCTATCTTCATCAATCTTTTCCATATCAGCTGCTAATAAAGCTTTATTACTTCCAATAGTTACATATTCAACAATTGAATTATTATTATCTCCAGGTATTGACTCAGAGTGTCCTCTATTAGCCCATGATTCAGTATTTAATAATTTAATATTAAAATTTCCAATAGCAATATTAACATTAGTATTATTATGTACATTAACTAAGTGAGCACCTTTAGAATTCATCGCATTAATTGCTTTATCATAATAACCTCTATTATCCCATGAAGGATTATTAGTATCATCATTAGTTACTTGATAAACTCTATAATAATATGTAGTATTAGAATTAACTAATCCATTATTAGCTACTTGAACCATACCACCAATATGATCAGAATGGTTATGTGTCGCAATAATACAATCCAAGTGATCTACACCCATACTCTTTAAATATCTAGCGACTTTATCACCATCTTCATTAGGATAAGAATAATTACCCCATGTTGGAGGATTAGCCGCATCGATTAAACAAGTTTTACCTTGACTCTCTATTAAAATCGCATCAGATCCAGAATGACCATGCTTTGTAGTACTAATAAAATGTATCTTACCATAAGTTGAAGATGAAAGACTATTAACTAAACCTCTAGTCATAAATCCATTCTCTACAAAGTTTAATACTAAACCTACAATAATAAATACAAATGAAATAGAAAAAATTGTATATAAAACTTTCTTCTTCATATTACTACACTCCTATATAATATATCATAACCTAATTTACATTTATATACAATGATTAAGAATACACATATAGTAAAAAAATGTAAAATAAACACTATTTTACATTTTGAGTAATAATATTAGATAATTTTATTATTTTATATAAATTATTATATCTATCATCATAATTATTCTTAATACTATTTATTAATACTTTATATTTATCTTTAATACTACATTTATCATAAAATAATTCACTATATAAATAATCAATCTCATCATAATCTTTATTATTATATAACCTATTGATTTCATTTAATAAATACTTTTGAATACATCTTTCTTTTCTAGTTAAAAAACTATTATTATCTAGTTTACTTATAATTATATAATCTAAAATATCTAAATCCAAATCATTAACCTCTTCTATAACAACATCTTCCTCATCTAATAATAAATAACTCTTTTTTATTAAATAACCATCTTCATTAAATTTTAATCCTATAACTCTAAAAGAATCAGTAATTAACATAGAATAATCTATTCTATCTAATTCTAAACAAGTCTTATTATAAATACTATTTAAAAACTCTTTAGATATTTTAATTATATTATTATCTATTTCATCTAATTGAATACTATTAATCTTATAAATAGGAATCTTTTCTATATAATCAAACACATCATTCTTATCCCATTCATAAAATTCATATACTTCATCTAAATCAAAAAAGTTTAACACAATATCATATATATAATTCATATCTTATCCTTTCAATACTAAAAATATAAATAATATAAAACCTACATAAAAAAAATAACATTCATAATTAGTAAATATAAACTCTATATACTCAAGAATATTATATCCAAATGTTAATAAATTTATGTATAAAATTATAAAAGTAAACCCAATTATCATCATAACAAAACTAATTATATATAATAATACTTTATTCATATTAATTATTATTCATAAAACAAAAAAAAAGAACTATTCAAGTTCTTTTTTCTCTAATTTAGCTACATCTACTTTATTAATATTTTCAAACTTCTTAGTAATTTTATCACTAGTTACACTAATACTTTCTACATCTTTATTAACAGTTTGAATACTACGAGCTAATTTATCCCAACGTTCTTTATAACGAGAGAATTCTATTCCTAGTTTATTTAATTCATCATGAATAATAGAAGTATATTTATCTCTTTCTATATTCTTTAAAATCATTTCAATTACAGTAAGTGTAGATATTAATGTTGTAGGACTAGTAATCCATACATGTTTCTTATAAGCATAATTAATTAAATCAGGATGATATGCATTAACTTCTGCAAATATTGCCTCAGCTGGTAAGAAAAGAATTGCTTGATCTGTAGTTTCTCCTGGTATTATATACTTACTACTTATCGCATCAATATGCTTCTTCATATCCTGTTTAAATAACTTCTCTGCATTTTCACGTAACTCTTGACTAAGTTTTCTATCAACCATTCTTTCATAGTTTTCTAATGGAAATTTAGAATCTATACATATAGTACCTAAAGGTTCAGGTGCAAATAAAACAGAATCGGCTATAACTCCAGTACTTAATGTATATTGAAGTCTATATATACTATCATTATTTTCTCCAAATACATTAACTAATATATGTTTAAGATTAACTTCTCCAAATATACCTCT
>CADBNE010000029.1 GCA_902795975.1 uncultured Erysipelotrichaceae bacterium | reverse complement strand
GTGAAACTGCTTTAAAACATTTAAAAGAGGATAGTAGTTTTAATACACCAGTAATAGCTTTAACAGCAGATGCTATAGCAGGTTCTAAAGAAAGATATATGTCATTAGGATTTGAAGATTATTTAGCAAAACCATTCTCAAGAGAACAAATAAAAGAAAAATTAGATATTATCTTTAAAGATAAAGCAAAAATTGATAAATTTAAAGATGTACCAATACATGTATTTGGTAAAAAGAATAATTAGTATATACTAATTATTTTTTTTGTAGGTGAAAGAATTATATAATATGACATAATTCGACATAAACATTTAGTATGATATTAAGGCACAGAGAGAGGGGAATATATGCAACTAAAAAATATATGTAAAGTGCCTTTATTAAAATTAAAAAAATATGTATTATCTATTAATCCATATATAGATAGTTATATAGATTTAAATGATTATATTGATAATATAAATATATGTAGTCCTTATGATTATAATAATGTAGAAGAATGTTTATATACTTATGTTGATATAGATGGAGAGTTGAAACCTGTATATAGTTTTAACAATAATATAGATAATGATGATATATATGGAGAATTATATATTAAGGGATTAGATGGTGAATTATATATATTATATTCTGAATTAGTTAGTGATAGTAGTGGAAAATATTATTCTATATATCCAAATTATATGTATACAAATAATGGTTCTATAGTAGAAATTAGAGGAAGCGCTATTGATAATTTAAATAATATATTATCTATGAAAAAAAACTATCAAAAAGTATTAAAGATTTGACAAATATAATTATTAACGTATAATAAACACTAATTCAGGAGGATTAGTATGAAGTTAATATTTAATAATTTAGATAAACCAGTAAATTTTTACTTAGATAGAAATGCTATAAAAGGTATAATGAGAGAATTTAATACAATGAGTGGATTAGTAATAGATGATTTACAAAAAAGAGATATTGATGAAGTATCAGATGATGGTATAATTGTAAATAGCTATTCAAATATAGATGATGAAGAAATAGTAAATAATGAATATACTTATATGATTGATGATAAAGTATTTAATACTTATAGTACAAGAAATAATGATTCAATGGTAGTAAAAGAAAATAATCAGATGAGAATTCTCTCAGGTTATGATAATAAATTATATACATTAAATGCAGAATATTTTGGAGTAGAAGATAAAATTTATTCAGTGTTTCCAAGTTATATAATAAAATATGATGGTTCAATAGAATCAGTTAAAGGAAGCGCTTTAATTAATTTAAAAAAATTAAGATCAAAACAATGTAAAGTAAAAAAAATATAGTTATTGATAAAAAATAAACTATGTGCTATCCTTTATATAGAATATAGAGGTGTTAAAAATGAAAAAATTAAGATGTGAGTCATGTGGTGGAGAATTAAGAATAGAAGAAAATGGAGATTATGCTAGTTGTGATTATTGTAGAACAAAATATAAATTAAATGAGGATCATACCGTAGTAATTAAATTGGATGATAGTGTTAAAGAAGTTGGTAAAAATATTAAAGTAGCTGCTGTACCATTTATGGTAATGGGTACAATATTTATTGTTTTCTTTATATTTGTTTTCGGTGTTATATTATATGAACAACATGAGGATACTAAAACATTTAATTCTAATGTTGCAAAGTCTCATGAGGAATTTAATTCTAATGTTGCTAAAATGAATGAGCAAATTAATTCTAATATTGAGGATTCAAAATCTAATTTAAACTCAAATGCTGAAGAATTCAAAAAGAATAGTGATATTACTTCATTTAATTTTAAATATAATATATACCAAGGAACACAAACTAAGTTATTTATTGATTCTTTGTTAGATACTGTATTTGCAAGTAATCAAGCTAATGAAAGAAAAATAGTTGTAGTATTTAATGAAAAAACTATTTCAAATAATGATGAAATACTAAACATAAAAAAATCTTTAAAAGATAATAAAGATTATGTGATTAAGTATGAATATGATTCTGAAGGATATATTAATAAAGTAATAATAAAGTAAAAAAGTAGATTAATCTACTTTTTTTTGTATTCTTTTAATATTTTACTTAGTGCTCTTTTTTCTATTCTAGAAACATAACTACGCGATATTTTAAAATATTCAGCAATTTCTCTTTGAGTCATTTTTCTATTGTTATCTAATCCATATCTTTTACATATTATTTCTTTTTCTCTATTATTAAGTATATCTAAATATTTATTTAAGAGTTTAATATTATCTTGTGTATGTATATCATTAATAAAATCAGGGGCAGGTGTTTTCAATATATCAAGTAGTGTTATTTCATCTCCTTCTTTGTCATAACCTATATGTTCATTTAAACTTATATTTTTATTATTATGTTTATTAGCTCTATAATACATTAATATTTCATTTTCTATACATTTAGATATATATGTAGTTATTTTAGCGTTCTTACTTGTATTAAAACTATCTATTCCTTTAATTAATCCGATAGTCCCAATACTTATTAAATCATCTATATCTTCATTTTTGTTATCATACTTCTTTACTATATGCGCTACTAATCTAAGGTTATGTTCTATTAATTTATCTCTAGCTATCTTATCTCCATTTTTCATTTTCTCTAATAATTCTTTTTCTTCTTTAGAAGATAAAGGGTCTGGAAATACGTTATTAGAGTAAGCAGCACACATGATATGAAAATCTTTAAACAGCCAACGTAATAATTTAAACATAAATCACTTCCATTAAATTATATGTGTAAAATTTGAATAAATGTTAACTACTATTTATGGTATAATTGTAAAAGGTGATATTCATGGAAAATTATATAATGGGTAATTTTAGACAAACTATATTTAAATCAGATAAAGGTTATATAATTGGTCTTGTAAAAGTCAAAAATACAGATATAGAATCTATGAAAGAACATGTTAATAAGTTAATAACAATTACTGGGTATTTTCATGAATTAATAGAAAATGAAAACTATTATTTTAAAGGTGAAGAGGCATTTCATCCTAAATATGGTTTTCAATTTAATGTAAAAGAATATGAAAGAGTTAAACCAGAAGATAAAGATGGTATAGTTGAATTTTTATCATCAGATTTATTTCCTGGTATTGGAGAAAAAATGGCACAAAGTATTGTAGATATACTTGGTGATAAAGCATTAGATGTTATATTAGAAGATAAGAATTCATTATATTTAGTACCTAAATTAGGTGAAAAGAAAATTAAACTTATATATGATACATTAGTTACATATGAAGAAAGTCATAAGATGATAGTATATTTAACTGATTTAGGCTTTGTAATGAAAGATGCATTATTAATATATAATACATATAAAACTAAAACTATAGATGTTATTGAAAATAATATATATAGAATAATAGATGATATAGATGAAATTAATTTTATTAAAGTTGATACTATAGCTAGAAGATTAGATAATACTATAGATTCTATAGAAAGAATTAAAGCATGTATATTTTATATAATGAAAGATTTAACATTTAAATCAGGGGATATATATTTAAATTTAAGTGATATATATGAATATGTTATTAAGTATTTAAAATTTGAAATAGATTATAATTATTTTAATGAACTAGTAGAAGAACTTGCTGGAGAATTAAAGGTACATGTAGAAAATGATAGATATTATCTAGAAGATTTATATGAAGCTAGTAATAATATAGTATATAAGATTAATTATTTAAAAAATAAAGATAAAACTAAATATAAGAATTTAAATAGTGAAATAAATTTATTAGAAGAATACAATGGAATAAAATATAATGATAAACAAAGAGAAGCTATTATTAAAGCATTAGAAGATAATATTCTTATTATCACAGGAGGACCAGGTACTGGAAAAACAAGTATTATTAAAGCTATAGTAAGCTTGTATCAAAGAGTAAATAGATTAACAGATAAACAATTAATAAGTGAGATAGCTTTATTAGCACCTACAGGAAGAGCAAGTAAAAGATTATCAGAATCTACTAATTTACCAGCAAGTACTATACATAGATTTTTAAAATGGAATAGAGACAATAATACTTTTAATATTAATGAATATAATCCGGATTTTAGTCACTTAATAATAATAGATGAAGTAAGTATGATTGATGTAGCACTAATGGATAATTTATTAAAAGGATTAACTAATAATATAAAGTTAATATTAGTAGGAGATCATAATCAATTACCTAGTGTAGGACCAGGACTACTTTTAAAAGATTTAATAGAAAGTGAAGTAGTTGAAACTATTCATTTGGATATATTATATAGACAAAAAGAAAATAGTTATATTCCTGTATTAGCTAATGAGATAAAAAATGACTGTTTAGGAGATTTTATGTCTACTAAAGATGATTATACTTTCTTGTCATGTAAAGATAATTGTATAGTCAGTAACTTGACAAAAATATGTAGTCAAATAATAGATAAAGGTTATGATTATAAAAGATTTCAAGTTATGGCTCCTATGTATGCTGGAGTAAATGGTATAGATAATTTAAATAAAGAATTACAAAATATATTTAATCCTGCAAGCAAAGACAAAAAAGAAGTTAAGTATGGAGATATAATATATAGAGTAAATGATAAAGTATTACAGTTAGTAAATGACCGAGATAATAATGTATTTAATGGTGATATTGGTGTAATACAAAGTATTAAAAGTGGAGTACAAACTAAGAGTGGTAAAGTAGAAGTAGTAATAGATTTTGATGGTAATTTAGTTAGTTATCAAGTAAAAGATTTAGGAAATATAAAACATGGTTTTATAATAAGTATACATAAATCACAAGGTAGTGAATTTGATTTAGTTGTAATGCCTATTACACATAGTTATAAAAGAATGTTATATAGAAAATTAATATATACTGGTATAACACGTGCTAAAAAGAAATTAATTATAATAGGTGAACCTCAAGCATTTATAGATAGTGTTAGTAGTAATTATGAACAAACTCGTAAGAGTGATATGATATATAAATTAAGAGATGTATGTATAAATAATGATTTCTAGTAAATACTATTAATGTGTATTTATAATACACATTAGTAAGAGGTGATATTATGTTAGGTATTAGAGATATGGCTATGATAGCAGTTGGTGCGGTAGGTGCTTTAGCACTTGCTAAATACAAAGAACCAATCTTAGATAAGATGGAATGCATTAAAGATGATGCTATTGAAATGGCTACCGATAAACTAGATAATATGAGATAGGGACTATTGATATAGTCTTTTTCTTTTGATAAAATTATACTAGGTGGTACTATATGAAAGATACATTAATTAGTAATATAGAAAGTAATTTAAAAAGTATTATAGATGATAATACTATTTTTGATAATAATTTATCTAATGATGATAAATATAAAAGAATTATTAGTAATTTAACAATAGATAATAATCTTAGTAAAGAAGATATTAATGAAGTAAATAATACTTTAAAATCTATAAAAAAGTTTATTGAATTTGTATCATTGTATCAAAATGAATTAATAAATATACAAAATAATATTGAAAAGTATGCAGAAAAAGAAATAGATTTTTTTAAAACTGATCTTTATTTTTCTATTACAAATTCTTTAGAAGAAAAATTATTAGAAAAACTAGGATATGATAGTATAGAAGATTTTGAAAGTCAATTTAACGATGAATATTTCTATTGGATAGAGGATAATAAATATCTTGCAAAAGTATCAAATGATATACGTAAAAAAGAAATAAATAAATTATTTAATTACTTAAATAATGATGTTAATTTTAAAAGTATGATTGAATCTGTAAATACAGATGAAGAAAAAGATATATTTAATAAAAAAATAAATAATTTATTAGGTGGAAGAAATTATAAAGTTCTTGATAATATATCATTTGATACAGCTATGCTTGCTTATGATAAAGGATTACATACGATTTTTCAGTACACTAAAGATGAGTATATTGAAAAATTAAAACTTAATCAAATACATCTAGTTTTTTTTGATACTGATTTAGGAAATAAAAATATTGAAAGTAAATTAAAGCTTGTATCTAAAAAAATTAGTTTTAAAGATTTTTATTCTTATATGGATTTTAACGTATCAAATACACGTAATTTGTATGAAATATATGACTATATAGATAAAGATTCATTAGATTTTATTATAAGTAATAATTTATATAATGGTATTGAAAAAAATAACTATATATTAACAAATAAAGAGTATCTTAAAAGAATACTTACTAACAGAACTGTGTATAATGAAGGTATTATATTTAAAATTCCTGCAAGTGTAATGGATGATGAATTATATAATTTTATTTTTGGCAAAGATAATGTAGGTAATTTCTTTAAATATAGAGATACTCCATGTAAATTTTTAGAATCATATGATTTAGCACTCAAAGTAGCTCAAGATATTAATGTTGGTCACGAAAATTTCTTAAAGAGTATTCCTAAAGGATATTTAAAGAAAGAATTTGTAATATTTTGTATGTTAAATGGTATGGGTAGGCCAGATGATCCAAAGATTGCTAAACTATATCCTAAAAATACATTACGCTCTAGAAATCTTGATGATATAAAGTTTGCTATTGATAAAGGATATAAATGTTCAAACAAAACACTTTTATTCGATGCTGATGAAATGAATTTATTTATAGAAAGTGGTCAACCAGAAATAATTGATTATTATAATGTACCATCTGATTTAATAATAAAAGCTATTGAAAAGGGATATATATTTAATGATGAAGCTAAAAGATTTGAATTATTAGTAGATAATGAAAAATATAAAATAATTAGTTATTGTATAGAAAATGATAAGAAGGATTATTTACTTGGAGTATATAGAAATTATAGAAATGAATTTATTTTACTTACTAAAGAATATGTAAAAAATAATCCAAATTATGAATCAGTAGAACAGATATTTACTGAACATAATCTTATGGATGATATTATAGATATAACTGTATTTAAGTATAATGCATATAGTTTTGGTGATGAAGATTGGACAGAAATAATTAGTAAAAGATATAATATAGATGCTTTAAATTATTATATTGAGGGTGTAAATAATAAAATTATATTCTTTGATATAAATAAAGATAATATAAATACTTATTTTGATGATAAAGGGCCAACTAGAGAGTTTTATGATATATATTTATATGATAATGAATATAATTTTGAATATATATTAGAATATTTATATAGTGGTAAATATAAAGAAATATATAAAGATGAACCAGAAATATTAGGATTTATTAATTTTAAATTTAAGATAGGTAAATTAGTAGGTAAACAAATAGATTATAAATTTTTAAGAGGTAATATAGATAAATATTTTGATATTAATGGGCCAAAAAAAGAATTATATGATGTAGCACTATTTAATAAATGGTTCTTTGTATTTATATATTCTAATCTAACTAATGTAGATTTTAATAAAATGTATTCTAATCAAAAAAACGTTATACAATTTATTAATTTTATGGTAGAGTGTGATACATCAGTAAGAATAGACATAAAGAGTTTTGAAGATATAGATAAGTATTTTGATGAAGAAGGACCAAAAAAAGAATTATATGATTTTTATATATATGAAATAACTAATGAAGAAGCTTTTAAAAAAGTATTTGATTATAAAAACTGGGGAGATTTTTATACTGAACCATATATGAAAAGTTATTTATTATTTAGAATACATTGTAATGATGTGGATTTTAGTATAGTAAATAAAGATATAAGTAAATATTTTGATGCAGATGGATTTACAAAAGAATTCTATACTCTAGCACTTTCTTCAAAGGATACAAGATATATAGATTATTTAAATTCTGCATATCTACGTGAAGATTTAGATGTATATTATAAAGATAGACCTTCAGTTTTAACATATTCTAAGTATGTAAGAAACTATGGACAAATATTTTTAAATCATATTTCATTTGATGATGTAGATAAATATTTTGATGAAAATGGTTATACTGAAGAATTAAAGAAAGTATTTTTAGAAAAGAGTAAAGATACCGAAGAATTACTAAAAAAATTGGAGCATAATGATGTAGTATTAAGACATTTAAATATTGATTTTGTAAATATGTTTGAATATTATTTAACTAGTAAATATTTAAATGATATAACTGATAAAAATGAAAAATATAATTATTTAGTTAATAATGTAGGACCTAAAATACTATTTAATTTCAATGTAGATTGTATAAAAAAATTATATAAGTATGATATTAATGATTTAGATAAGTTTTTTAAATTATTTAATACAAGTACTAAGTTAATGTCATATCAAGATACATATAATAATTTTATAGTATCGATATTAAATTATAAGTTTAAAAGAGATTATACATTAATAAGAGAAATATTTACTAATATGAATTCTGTTATTACTAGTGCTAGTATGGAAGATATAGAAGAATATACTAAATATTCAGGACATGTTAATGATTCTACAGCAAATTTAGATAAGTTTTTTAATATTATATGTAATGATATGGATTATGATATAGAAAAACGTTTAGAATTAAAACAAGCTATATTAGAATGTAAAAAACTTAATGAAGCACCATTACGTAAAATATGTAGAGAGTACTTAGAATATTCTCAAAGAAAATATATGGAGGAAAATAAAAATAAAGTATTACAACATGATTTATATTTACCACTTTATTATGATAAAGAAGACTCTATTAAGAAATTAAGTAATCATTATCTTGAAAATATGTATTATTCTAATTTTGTAGAATTTAGAGAAAAATTAAAAAAATCTGTAGATTATGATAATGTATCAGGATTTATTGATAAATTAAAAATGACAAAAGATGAATATAATATTATTTTATCTATAGATTATGATAAATTTGAATTAATTGATGAAGCTATTAGAAATAGAACTAAACCAGATGATAGTGTAAAAAAAGAATTTGGTTTATATAAAAGATTCATAGTACAGTATACTAAAAATGAGATAGAAACAGGTAATTATAACAATACATTAGGTGATTTAGGTACTAAAATGATACCTCAAATGCCTCTGTTTGATATAAATTTTATAAAAATATTAAATGAATTAGATATGGATATATATTTAAATTCTTTAAATAAGAAGCCTGAATTATTTGATAAGTTAAAGAAAGTATGTACTAATTATGCATTAGGTAGATTACCTGAAAGTTTAAATAAAAACTTTGAATTTTATTATAAGATTAATTTACCTGGTGGTATAAATAATATAGGATTATTTATTACTAGATTTGAACAAATATTAGATAATAAAGAAAAATTACTTAGAACTCAAGGTGAAAATAGAGAATTACAAAATAGTGTATTAACATTTATGGAAACTATAAATTTAATATCTAGTGTAAATAGTGAAACATATGAAATAAAAAGATTATTAGGTAGTGATGAATATTTATCATTTATATCTAATAAAGGACCTAATGATGCTCCATATAGTAGATTAGAAAGAGAAGATAAGTTAGGATTAATAGTAGATTATTTATATAGTGTAGATAGTATTACTATACCTCCAAAAGATATAATTATTAAAACAGAAGATACTGAATATCCTATTAATATTATAGTAGGTAATAGAACTAATCCTTCTAATATATGTCATGGAGAAAGAACTGGAGCATGTATGAGAGTAGGAGGAGTAGGAGAAGGACTATTCTTAAAATGTGTGACAGATAAAAACTGGTTCCATATAAGATTAGAAGACCCTATTACACATGAATATATATCAAGAGTATCAGGATTTAGAAATGGTAATACTCTATATTTAAATCAATTACGTAATGTACCTAATTTTTCTAAATATACTAATAAAGATTTACAAAAGTATATTAAAGAGTATGCTGAAAGTGTAATAGAAGATACTAAGGATAGTAAATATCCTATAGAAAATGTATTTATAAATACTGGGTATGCTATGGACAATGCACAAGAAAAATCATATATTTTAGGTAGTGATATACAAAAAGAATATAATTTAGATGATATAAGTGATTTAAAATTACGTGGTTATAAAGATATATGGACAGATGTAAAGAATAGTGCTTATTTATTAGCAACCACTAATGAAGGAAAATTAACTAATGAAGGGTATGCACCTATTAAAAATGGTCCAGATAATACAGATATATACTCAGTACAAAGAGATAAGATATATGGTTTAGAATATATAGATAATTCTCTACCTAAATATTGTTTTATAAATGTAGATAAATATTATTTAGAAGAAAAAATAAATAGAGTGTATGCTATGAAACAAAAACTATTAGGTAGTGATTATAAATATGAAATAAGGGACATAGTAAATAATGTAGATAATATATTAGATGGATATGCATCCTCAGATTGGTATGTATATATAGATAATGAAAATAATATATATTATGATTATATAAGTAAAATAGGTAATAATAAGTATAGTCAAGAAGAAGATGCTATTAAAGAAATGAATTATTTTAAAGATATACTAGTTAATAAGTATAATTTAAATAATGAGGTGAAATATGAAAGATAATATTATGGTAGGTAAAGTAACTAAATATGATGGTAGTTTAGGAGAAATAATTACTGAAGATAATATATATTATTTTACTAAGAATGATATATTAGAAAATATAAATATAAATGATATAGTTATATTTAAAGGTAAATCAGAAGATATATTTCCACAAGCATATTATATTAAGATGTATAAGAAGCAAGACTAATATTGATATAGTCTTTTTCTTTTGATAAAATTATAGTGTAAGGAAGTGCAAATATGAGTAAAGTAGTTTTATTACCACATAATGAAGAAGGTTATAATGACTTAGTTAAGTGCTTAAAAAGTAACCAAGTTGCTACATTAAATAGGGCTACAGGTACAGGAAAATCATTTATAGGATTAAAATATGCTTATGAAAATAGGAATAAGCGAATTCTTATTATAGCGCCTACTTATCCTATACTAGATCAATGGACAGAAGACCATATGGAAGATTTAGGTATAAGTAGAAGTGAATTTACTAAGTTAGATACAATGATATATGCTAATTTGTTAAAAATAAATAATATGGATAAGTTAGCAGCTGAATACGATATTATAATACTAGATGAATATCATAGATGTGGTTCTCAAAAATGGGGTAAAAAAGTAAGAGAATTAAAGGAAGCTGTACTTAAGTATCAAAATAAAAAAATAATAGGTTTAACAGCTACAGAAATAAGATATCTTGATAAAGAACGTAATATGAAGGATATTTTATTTGATGGTGTTGAAGCATCTAGACTTTCTTTAGCAGATGCTATACTACAAGGAATATTACCAGCTCCTTATTATGTATCATTTGATTTTGAAACTTTAGAAATAATAGATTCTTTACTTAAAAGAATTAACTCAGGATTACCATATTATTGTGAAGAAAAAAAAGCTATTCTAACTCGTTTAGTACAAATTAAAGAACAGTTAGTAAGAGAATTATTTGAAGATAAGGGAGTTAGAAATTATATTAATAATGGTGAAAAATATTTAGTTTTCTCTTCAACTAAAGAAGATATAAAAACTGATAGGCAAAAAATAGCACGTATATTTGCTAATACTCCTTATCAAGAATTTTCAGTACATTCAGGTTATACAAAAGAACATAATAAAATAGAATTAGAAAAATTTAGAAATGGAAAATCTGATTTAGCTTCAATATTATATAGTATAGCTATATTAAATGAAGGTGTACACGTAAAAGATGTATCTGGAATATTTATGTTTAGAAAGACTACATCACCAATAATATATTTTCAACAACTAGGTAGATTATTATCTTTTTCTAGAAGAAAAGATAGAGTATATGTATTTGATTATGCAGGTAATTTAAAAAATCATAGAGTAATATATAATTTATATAGTGAAGTATGTGAAAGAGCAAAAGAATTAATAAAAAGTGATCCTAAAAATAAATCTAGATATGAATCAATATTAGAAAATTTTAAAATTGTAGATAAATCAACAGAAATATTAGAAAAAATAAAAGAATATAGTGATAAATATTCTAAAGAACAATTAATAAAAATGAGACTTGAAAGTGATATGAATTTACTTGATAAAGGTTCGTCACTTTCTTATATGCAATCTTATCAAATTGAAAGTGATATTAGAAGATTTTATAAATATGTTGATAAAGATTTATTTATTAGAATAAAAAATTGTAAAAAAATTAAAAAACCTAATTTATTTGAATTAAGTTTAGAAGAGTTTGTAAATTTATTAAATGGTCATAAAACTATATATGATTTAATTCATAATAAGTATAAGTTATCTTTTGAAAAAATGAGAGAATATATAGATAAAAACTATTCTATACCATCATTATTTTCAGAAGATGAGGATGAAGTATTACTTGCTATTGAGTTATATAATAATTATAAAAAATATGCTTCATCAGATATGAAATTTATAAAAAATACATTAGATGATAATACTAGTTTCTTTGAAAGAATTTCATATGGTATATATGATGAAAATATAGATTATGATGAATTAATATCCGAAATAGAAACAGTTATAGAATTAAAACAAATAATTAGTACAAATATAATTAATGCATTAAAGGCTTCAATATTAATGAATAAATGTGGAGATGTAAAAAAAATGTCTTCAACAATTAAAAAGATTGAAAATTATAATAAAAAATTATTATTAATGCAAATGAGTACTGATTTTGATGAACAAAACTTTTCTAGTTATGTAACATCTATTACAGGAGAAAATAGCCCATTAATGTCTAAGACAATTCAAGAATTAGAATTAGAGATTGAAAAAAATGGTATTGAAAAAGTAATTGAAGCAACATATAAACAAATAGAAAAATTTATTAAAAGGTATGGATATGTACCTACATTTAAAAAAACATATGCTTTAAGTACTGATGAAAATAAATTATCTTCTTCTTTAGCATGTAAGATGAATGTATTAGAACGAGCTTTTGAAGTATATGGTTATCTAGATAAAATAGATAATTTAGTAATAAATGTACAAACACAGGCAGCAGAAAAGATTACAAATAATATTATAGAATTTATTAAAAAAAATAATGGCTTTCTTCCATCTAGTAAAAGTAAAGATTTTTATGAACAAAATTTAGCTGATTATTTAGCTCGTATTCAAAGAAAAAAAGATAGTGAATCATATAAAAGATTATTACCTTTCATTGAAAAATTTGAAGATGTAAAAAAAGATTTCTTACAAGATTTTAAAGATGGTGTTTATATTGGAACTGATGATGATTTATTAGTATTGGATAGATGTGAAAAAATAAAAGAATATCTTGCTCCAAAAGAATTATCTATGGTTCAATCAGGTACTAGATTAAAAATGATAATTGATTTCATGCTTAAACATAATTATGAATTACCTTGTACTTGTAATAATAATGATTATGAAACTCAATTAGCACGTTCATTTAATTTTATGAAAAAGAAACTAACACCAACTCAATTTAATACATTAAGTAAATATTTAAAAGAACAAGATAAATATAAAGAATTATTTTTGATGAAATATAAGATGTTTGTTGAACAAAATGGTAAAATTCCTAGAGTAATTGCTGATGGTGAAGAAGGTGAGTTAGCACGCTCATTAAATAGATGGGAACCATACATAGAAAAAGAAATAATAATTAGTTTAAAACAAGATTCAATTATAAAATGTATAGTTAAATTTTTAGAAGAAAATAATTATGAATATCCATCTCAAAGAAATAGAGGGTATGAATGCGGTTTAGCATTTGAATATTCAAGAATAAAAAATAAATTAACTGAAAAGAATAAAGCTATATTAGATAATTATTCTATTAAAGTAGAAAATTCAAAAAAAGAGTTCTTAGAAAAATTAAGAAAATTTGCTGAAGAAAATGGATGTATGCCTTCAATTAGTACTGATGATAAATTGTATAAATCTTATAATAGATGGTTACCTTTTTTAACAAGTGATGAAAGAAATGTTGTTAGAATAGAAGAAATACAAAAAAAATTCATAGATTATTTTATTAAAAATAATTATGAATATCCATCTGCTAAAAATAAAAGTTATGAAGAACAATCTATGGCAAAACTATATGTATATAATAGAGATTTATTAGATGCTTTGCTATTACAATATTCTGAACAAATAGAAAAATCAAAACAAGATTTTATTGAAAGATATAGTAAGTTTGTAGAGGTTAATAAAAGATTGCCATTACTTACAGAAAGTTCTGAGGCAGAATTAATATATTCATATAATAGATGGCAGCCATTATTAACAAAAGCAGAATTAAAAAAATTAGAAATAAAAAATGTAAGTAAATTTGATGCAATGGCAAATGCATATCAAATGATGAAGCAAAAGAGAAAGTAGGGTTAACATGGGAGAAATAGAAGAATATGTATACCAAAATTTTATTAAGCCACATATATTTATACAAGAAGGAAGAGAATGTGTATTAAAATCAGACATAGAACTTGCAGGTTATTCTCACAATGAATTATTAATGATAAAAAATATATTATTAGAAAAAAATATTGTTATGGTTAAGAAAAAATTAACTATGAAGGATATATTAAAAAATAAATTACATTCTATAATATATGAAGATGTAGTAGGAAGTAAGTATATAGTTAAAAGTGATTTAGAAAGATTAAATTTATCAAAAGAAGAAAAAGAATATTTAGATAGTAAGTTACCAAATTCAAGTATATCTATAATTGATAGTATAAAAGTATTAGATAGGCCAAGAAGAGTTATAGATTTTGAATATGGATTTATTAATGAAGCAAAAATTAATCCAGCTGATGAAACTAAACTTACAGATGTTCAATATAATAAAAATGGTGAAATAGAAAGTGTAGATTACACAAGATTAGATGATTTTATAATAAATGTTTTTATTCCAGAACATGTTCATATTAAAGTTAGATTAGGAGATAAGTATGGTCCAGAATACTATTCTATTCAATTAAATAAAATAACTAAATTAAAATTATCTGAAATGGAAATTGACCATGTAATGGAATTATTAAAAGAACAAAATATAATAGTATGTGGTACAAGTGAATATCCTGAAGAAGCTTTTGTTAATTATGATTATTTTTATAAAAGAAAAAATATTATAGTACCTGAAAATATATCAAAAGAAGAAACTATAGAATTATTTAGAAATCTTCAACACGCTAAAACATTAGAAGAAAAAGCACAAATAAGAAATGATATAATTGTAGGAAATATGAGACTAGCTAAATGGGTATTATTTAAAATGTCATCATATTATGGCTTAGATAGTAGTTGGGAAACATATGCATATGAAGGATTAATTCAAGCAGTAGATAGATTTGATGTTGATTTAGGATATTATTTCTCTACATATGCTACAGTTACAATACGTCATTTTATACAAAAAAATGTATGTGATTTTTATAAATTGAACCAAAATATATTTAGTGATTTTATGAGAGCTATGAAAATAGTTGAATCAAATTATGAAAGAAAATATAGATTAGGCGATGATGAAATGCTTGAAGATATTTTAGATTTATTGGTTAATATTAACTGTATATCTGAAAATTCTAAAGAAGCATATAAGAAAAAAATAAATTCTATTAATTTAGAATCAAGTGTTAGCGAAGAAGATTTATATAATGTATATGATATAGCATCTTTGGATGAAATAATTGATAATATTGAAATGAGAAAAGAAGTAATAGATGCATTAAATCAAGTGACAGATAGAGAAAATAAAATATTACAGTTAAGATATGGTTTATATGATGGTGAAGAAAAAACACAAGGTAAAGTAGCTAAATATTTCAATTTATCAAAAGGTCGTATAGGACAAATAGAAGCAAGAGCTTTTCGCCATTTAAGATGGGGTTCTGCCACTAAACATAATAATTTAAAGGTATATAAAGATTATCAGTATTCACATGATGATTTTGGAGATTATTCACAAGCTACTGATATAGAATATAATCCATCTAATGATATGTATGATGAATATTATGATTCAGAACAAGATAGTATGGAAAACCCAAATTATAAGGATGCTTTAGAAGAGTTAGATGAATTATATAAAGAAGAAAATACAAAATCAAGAAGGAGATAAAATGGGTACATTAGAAAAAATAATATATATAAGATCATTAATACATAAGGATGCATCAGGCGGTAAATATATATTACAAAATGAACTAGATGAAATAGAATTAAATGATACCGAAAAAGCTATAGTAGAAAATATATTAGAAGAAGATAAAATATCTGTTAATGCTCCAATTACTGAAGAGGATAGAAGTAAATTAGTAAGAGATTTTCAATATGGAGAAATTAGTGATTCTAATATGTATCCTGTTGATGAAAATAAGTATGCTAAAATAGAGTATGATGAAAATGGAGAAGTAAAATATGCTGATTTTTCTGAGTTGGATAAATTTATAAATGAAGAATTTATTCCAGAATATATTCATATTAAAGTTAGATTAGCTGATAAATATGGTAAAGAGTATTATTCTATTCAATTAAACCATATAGTTAAATTAAGATTATCAGAGATAGAATTTGAACATGTAATGAAATTACTAAAGAGACAAAATATAATAGTATGTGGTACAAGTGAATATCCAGATAATCAATTTGATAATTATGATTATTTTTATAGAATGAAAAACATACAAACACCAGATTGTATTACAAGAGATGAGACATTAAATCTATTTGAGGAAATGTTTGATGCAAAAGACCAAAATGAAAGAACTAAAATTAGAAATCAAATAGTAGTAGGTAATATGAGATTAGCTAAATGGGTATTATTTAAAATGTCTGCATATTATGATTTGAATAGTGAATGGGAAACATATGCATATGAAGGATTAATTCAAGCAGTAGATAAATTTAGCTTAGAGAAAGGATGCTATTTTTCTACTTTTGCAGTAATATGTATAAGACATTTTATAATGAATAGATTAAGAGAATATTATAAGGTAGATTCTAATTCTTTTGGAGATTTTATTAGAGCAAAAAAAATAGTAGAAAAAAATTATAGAAGAAAATATATTCCAGGAGATAAAGAATTGTTAGAAGAAATATTAACATTATTGGTAAATACTAATAGTATTACTGAAAATGATAAAGATAGATATATGAAAAAAATGAATGAACCAGTGGTTAGTTTATATGATTCAGAAGTATCAGAGTATGCTACAGATGAAAATATAGAATCAATTGTTTATTTAGATTCTTTAAAAAATGATTTAGAAGAAGCCATATCTACTTTAACTAATAGAGAAGCAGAATTAATAAAACTTAGATTTGGACTTGAGGATGGAAAGACTAGAACTCTTGAAGAACTTGGAAAATATTTTGAGATTTCACGTGAAAGAGTTAGACATATAGAAGAAAAAGCACTTAGAAAATTAAGACATCCATCAAGGGCTAGAAAAGTTATGGGATATAGAGAAGAATTAATAGGATATGATACTAGATATATTCAAAAAGAAAATATATTTGATAATTATAGTGATGAATCAACAAAAATAAGATAATATAAGAATGACTTAGTCATTCTTTTCTTTATATTATTATAAAAACATGGTATAATTATTAAGGTGATTTAATGCAAAAAAAATTATGTGGATTAAGTATTATTTTTGTTGTTATTGATCAAATATTAAAATTAGTAATAAGTAATAATATAAAACTTAATACTGAGATTGATGTTATAAAAGGTTTATTTTATATTACAAATGTTCATAATGATGGAGCAGCCTTTAGTATGCTAAGTGGTAATATAATATTTTTAATATTTATTACAATAATATCATTAGTAGTTATATATTTATTTTTTATTAAAGATAAAAAATTAAAAAATATAGAAATAGTATTAACTAGTATGTTAATAGGTGGAATAGTTGGTAATTTTATAGATAGAATAATATATAGATATGTAATAGATTATATAGGAGTAATGATATTTGATTATCCTTTCCCTATATTTAATTTTGCTGATATATGTATTGTTTTATCTGTTATAGGTTTAGTTATTTATGGACTAAAGGAGGATATATGCAAGAAATCAGAATTGAAGAAGAAGCTGGAAGAATAGATGCTTATTTAGCTAATTTACTTGAATATAGTAGAAGCAAAATAGTTAAAATGATAAAAGATGGAACAATACTTGTCAATGGTGAAGAAGTTAAGTCTAGTTATCAATTACGAATAGGTGATGTAGTAAGCATTGGAGAATATGAAGAAGAAGAAATGTCTGCAGAACCTGAAAAAATGGATTTAGATATAGTATATGAAGATGATGATGTAATAGTAGTTAATAAGGCTAATGGAGTAGTAGTTCATCCTGCTATAGGAAATAATCATGGTACATTAGTTAATGGACTTTTATATCATTCTAAACAATTAAGTGATGTAAATGGTGAATTTAGACCAGGTATTGTACATAGAATAGATGCATATACTACTGGATTACTTATGATAGCAAAAAATAATGAAGCACATAATATATTAGCAGATGAATTATCAAGAAAAGAAACAACTCGTAAATATTGGGCATTAGTATGGGGCGTTATTAATCATGATACAGGTACTATAGATGCTCCAATAGGAAGAGACCCTCAAGATAGAAAAAAAATGTGTGTAACAGCTACTAATAGTAAACCAGCTATTACACATTTTAGAGTATTAGAAAGATATAAGAATGCTACATTAATTGAATTAAATCTAGAAACAGGTAGAACACATCAAATAAGGGTTCATATGAATTATATAGGACATCCTGTAGTAAATGACCCTGTGTATGGTAGAAGAAAACTATTAGATGAAACAGGACAATGTTTACATGCGAAAACACTTGGATTTAAACATCCTACTACTGGTGAATATATGGAGTTTGATAGCGAACTTCCAGAATGTTTTATAAATATAATGGAACAATTAAAAAATGAATAATAGGTGATGATACATGAATATAACTTTAAATAAAAATGATGAAATTGTCATGAAGTTACTACATTTTTTTATTACTGATCAAGGATATAATCCTGTAATATTACATGGTGCTAAAGATGAAATATGGTTAGAAAATTCTGAAGCTGACTATAAAATAGTAAGAATTGTAACTAATTATATTCATAATGATGAACAATTTGATTGGGATTTATATCGTACTAAACAAATAATGAGAACAATAAAAAGAAAAACATTTAGTTTTTCTATGAATACTTTGAGTATATTTATTAATTTAGGTGATAATGTACATCTTAAAGAAAATTATAATAAGAATATTGATTGTATTGAATTAAAAGAAATATCAGATATAAATAAATATAGTTTTGTAATAGATACTTTTCCTAATATAACTAAATTAGATAAAGTTAGTGAACAAGGATTAGAATTATTTATGAAATTGACAGAAGAAATTAATGAAAAAAATAAGGAAGATGCTACTAAAGCAGATGAAATATTTAGTAAAAAGAAACCAATTATTACATATGCTTTAATAATTAGTAATATAATTATGTTTATAGCATCTATAGTATTAGGTGGAAAGATATTTGATATTGACCCTAATGATTTATATAATCTTGGTGGATTAGTTTCATTTGATTCTATGAAAAGAAATCCAATAGAGTTATATAGATTAGTAACTAGTATGTTCTTACATGCAGGTATTATACATTTACTATTTAATATGTATGCTTTATATGTTTTAGGTCCACAATTAGAAAGTTTCTTTGGTAAAGTTAAATATTTAATAATTTATTTCATAAGTGGAATAATAGGTGGATTAATAGCTATGATGTTCTTAAGTTCAACAACAGTATGTGTTGGAGCAAGTGGTGCTATATTTGGACTTATAGGTGCATTTATATTCTTTGGATATCATTATAGAGTATATTTTGGTAGTGTAATAAAATCACAAATAATACCATTATTAGTAGCAAACTTTATATTAGGATTTGCTATAGGTGGAATTAGTATGGCAGCACATATTGGTGGTTTTATAGGTGGTATATTAAGTGCTAAAGCAGTAGGTATTAAATATAAAACTACTACATCAGATAGTATTAATGGATGTATTATGTTATTAATTTTTATAGCATTTTCGGTATATATGACAATAATAAGAGTTAATGAACCAAAAACTACTATAGAAATGAATTGTAATGGTAAAAATACAAGCTATGAAATAAAAGTAGGAGAAACATTAAACTGTAAATTGTTAGGTGAAAAGTATAAATTTACTATTAATTCAATAGAAGATGATAAAATTATTCTTGATGTTAATAAAACAGGTTTAACAGATGAAAATAGTTTATTAGAAAAAAAGGAAAAATTTACTCTTACAAAAAATAAAGATTTAAAAATAAATACTCAGTCAACAGACTATCAAGAAAATGTAATATTTAAATGGAAAGAGTAATCTTTCTTTTTTTTTATAATTTATTGTGATACAATTAACTTAATAATAGGAGTGATACTATGGATGGAGTAGAAAGTAAAAAAGCATCTGAAAAAACAGAGCAAAAAGAACAAATAGCTCGTGAATATGGATTAGATTTAGAACAAATAAAACATATTAAATTAGATAGTGGTAAAGAATTTTTCCAATTTTTTGATAAAAAAACTAAAGAAGTAAAAATGGTAGAAAATATAGATTATAAAAAAGATTTAAAACAACAATTTGAAGAGTCACAAAAAGATTTAAGTGAATCTCAAAGTGAAAATGCCAAAGAAAATGCTGAAAAAACTTTTAATCATAATTTAAAATATAAAAATAAAGAAGCTGAATTAATATCAATAGAAGAATTTAAGAATAATAAATATAGATATAAGAGAAGATTACGTAAATTAGATACAAAAACTAGAAATAAGATAGTAGCATTACTTTCTAAACAAAAAGATTTAGAACTAGAATATATTAATTTAGAAAATGGTATAGGTATAGATGAAAAACAAAATACAATAGATGTAAAATATGATTTTATAAATAATAAAGCTGAATTTGTAGAACCATTAACTATATCATATACTTCTACATTACATGATTCATCTGAATTAGAAGATGAAGATATAGATTTATCAGATGTTGATTTTAATGCAGTATTAGACCAATTAGAAATTGTAGATTCTGTACCTCAAGTAACAGATGAAAGAGAAATACAAGTAAGTGGAGTAACTATAAATGCTAAAACAATAGCGCAAGCATATGATACTCCAGAAATATTAGATAAAGATCAATCAATAAGTAAGAAACAAAAAGAGATATATAAATCTATATTAGATACTATAAAAAGAAGATTTGCAAAAAAACAAACTAAACAAAATCAAAAACAATATGTATATAAACAAAATAATAAAAACAATGCTGCATAGCTTTTTGTATAGACAATGTAAATTTAATATCAAAGGAATATAAATATTTTGTACTTTATTTAAATAAAGGCATTTATATTTCTTTTTTTTATATATTTTGGTATAATTATTAGTAGGTGTAAATATGAAAAATATATATGGAGTAACAATAAAAGAATTAGAAAAATATTTTGAAGAAAAAAAAGAAGGTAAGTTTAAAGCTACTCAAATTTTTGAGTGGTTATATAAAAAACGTGTTAAATCATTTGATGATATGAGAAATGTTAGTAAAAAAACAATTGAAGATTTAAAAAATGATTTTACATTAGAACCTTTAAAATTACTTGTAAAAAAAACAGATGTAGATGTTTCTAAATATTTATTTGAATTATCAGATTCAAATAAAATAGAAGCTGTACTTATGAATCATGATTATGGAAATAGTTTATGTATATCAACACAAGTTGGTTGCAATATGGGATGTCATTTTTGTGAGAGTGGAAGATTAAAAAAAGTACGTAATCTTGAAGCAAGTGAAATGGTTAGACAAGTACTAATGGTAGAAGAAGAATCTAATTTAAGAATATCTCATATTGTACTTATGGGTATTGGAGAGCCATTTGATAATTATAATAATGTTATATCTTTTATTGATATAGTTAATACACCTAAAGGAATAGATATTGGTAGTAGACATATTACAGTTTCTACTAGTGGAATAGTTCCTAAAATAGAAGAATTTATGAATTATGATAAACAAGTTAATTTAGCAATTAGTCTACATGCACCTAATAACAAAATTAGAAGCAGTATTATGGAAATTAATAAAGCTTATCCAATTGAAAAATTAATAAGTGCTGTAAAAAAATATGTAGAAAAAACTAATAGAAGAGTAACTTTTGAATATATAATGCTTAAAGATGTTAATGATAGTATTGAATGTGCTAATGAATTAAGTACATTACTAAAAGGTATAAATTGTTATGTTAACTTGATACCATATAATGAAACAAGTCACATAGAGTATAAAAAGAGTAGTAAAGAACAAGTTATGAAATTCTATGATGCATTAAAAAAGAATGGTATTAATGTAACTATTCGTCGTGAATTTGGTAGCAAGGTTAATGCTGCTTGTGGACAACTTAGATCAAATTACGAGGAGGCATAATATGAAGTATAACTATTTAACAGATCCTGGAAAAATTAGAGAACGTAATGAAGATAGTGTTACTATTGTTGAAAATGAATCTGGTGAAGTTTTAATGTGTGTTGCTGATGGTATGGGTGGACATAAAGCTGGAGAAGTAGCATCATCTATAGCTATAAATCATATTAGTGATAGATTTAAATCAATTACAAGTGTAGGTAATAAAGATGATGCAATTAATTGGATACAAAGTACAGTTAGTGAAGCTAATATGGAAATATTTAAATATGTAGCAGATCATCCAGAAAGTGCTGGTATGGGTACTACAGTAGTAATGGCTTTATTGACTTCTAAATTTTTATTATTTGGAAATATTGGAGATTCATCAGGATATGTTATTAAAAATAATAAATTACATAAAGTAACTATAGACCATACTTTAGTTAATTTATTAGTTAAGAGTGGTGAATTAACAGCTGAAGAAGCTAAAGAACATCCAAGAAAGAATGTACTTATGAGAGCATTAGGTGCTACTCCTACAGTAGATATAGATATATTTAATGTAGAGTTGGGTGTAGATGGTATAATGCTATGTAGTGATGGTTTAACAAATATGTTAAATGATATACAAATTACAAAGGTATTAAATAGTGATATATCTATAGAAGAAAAACTTAAAAAGTTAATTTTTAAGAGTAATAATCGTGGAGGAAATGATAATATATCAGTAGCTTTACTTTATAAGGAGGATATGTAGTATGATAATAAAAGGTCAGAAAATTGATGGTAGATATCAAATTATTCGTACTATAGGTGAAGGTGGTATGGCTAATGTTTATTTAGCATACGATACAATACTTGAACGTGAAGTAGCAGTTAAAATATTACGTGGAGATTTATCAAATGATGAAAAGTTTGTTAAAAGATTTCAACGTGAAGCAAAAGCAGCTAGTTCATTAAATCATCCAAATATAGTAGAAATGTATGATGTAGGTGAAGATGATGGAAACTATTTCATAGTAATGGAATATGTTAATGGTAAAACTTTAAAAAGTTTAATAAAAAAACGTGGTGCATTATCTTTATCAGAAACAATAGATATAATGTTACAACTTACAAGTGGTATAGCATGTGCTCATGATAGCTATATAATACATAGAGATTTAAAACCTCAAAATGTAATGATATTAGAAGATGGTAGAGTAAAAATTACTGACTTTGGTATTGCTGTAGCACTTAATAGTGCAGAACTTACTCAAACTAATTCAGTAATGGGTAGTGTACATTATCTACCACCAGAACAAGCTAATGGTAGTGGTGCTACTGTAAAAAGTGATATATATTCATTAGGTATATTAATGTATGAATTATTAACAGGTAAATTACCATTTAAAGGTGAGAATGCTGTTGAAATAGCTATTAAACAAATGAAAGAAAAAATACCTAGTGTAGTAGCTCAAAATCCTAATATACCACAAAGTGTAGAAAATATTGTATTAAGAGCTTGTGCTAAAAACCCAGATAATAGGTATGAAACAGTGGTAGATATGCATGAAGATTTAAAAACATGTTTATTGGAAAGTCGTGCAAATGAACCAAAGATTGAATATGAATATCCTGATATTGAAGGAGAAGAAGAAACAAAAACTAAGACTATTGAAATACCTAGTAAGAAGAAATTAGTAAAAGAAAAAGAAATAGATGAAAAAGATGAAAAGATTGCTAGCTTAGAAAAAGAAGTTAAAAAGTTAGTTTTAAAGGATAAGAAAGGAAAGAAAGAAGTGAGTAAATATAAAACTGTTGTTAGTATAGTTGGTGTGATTACTTTATTTGTAGTAGTTGGACTTTTAATAGCGTTCTTTGGTATATTAAAATTAAATAAAAAGAGTACAGTTATTTTACCTGATATAACTGATATGTCAAAAGAAGAAGCTGGAGAAAAACTTGATAAAGTTGGAGTTTATTATACTTGGAATAAAGTATCTAGTAGTGATATAGAAGAAGGAAAAGTAGTTGGATATACATCATTAAAAGCTGGTTCAAAAGCTAAACAAGGAAGAACTATAAGCGTAGATGTTTCAAGTGGTTTAGGTGGAATAGAAATAGAAGACTATACTAAACATAATGTAAATATCGTTAAAATAGATTTGGAAAATAATGGTATTAAAGTTATCACAACTGCTAAAAAGGTATCAAATGATACTGATGAATATAAAGATTATGAAGAAGGATATGTAATATCTCAAAGTAAGAAACCAGGAAGTAGATTAGATAAAGGTGGTACTATTGAATTAGTATATGCAACATTAGTAACAGCTTATCCAGATTTTACTAATGGTGATTGGGATAGAGAAAAAATACAAGGATTCTGTGATGATAATGAGATAGAATGTTTATTTGTAGAAAAAGTATCTGATAAGAAACCAGGAACAATTTTATCACAAGGTAGAAAAGCTGGTACTGAAGTTAGAAAAAATTCTACAGTAAATGTTACTATAGCTAAAGCAGGAAATAATTCATCTCAAAAAGTTGAAGATGATGACGATGATGAAAAAGAAGAAAAAGAGGATTCTGAAGAAGAAAGTAAAAGTGAAGACGAAGAATAATTATGCATGGTAGAATAATAAAACAAATAAGTAATGATTATACAATTAAATTAGATAATGGAGAAGAAGTTACTTGTAAAGCTAGAGGAAAATTTAGAAATATGAATATAACACCTTTAGTAGGTGATTATGTAATAATAGATTATGATAATAGATATATATTAGAAATATTAGAAAGAAAAAATGAATTAGTAAGACCTAGTATTGCTAATGTAGAACAAGCTGTAATAATTACAAGTGTACATATCCCAAATTTTTCTTCCAATTTATTAGATAAATTATTAGTAAATATTGAATATAATAATATTGAACCAATTATATGTTTTACTAAATTAGATTTAATAGATGATGAATATAGAAAAGAAATAGATATGTATATCAATTATTATCGTAAAATAGGATATAAAGTATTTCTAAATACAGATGAAAACATAAAAAATATATTTAAAGATAAAGTATCAGTTTTTGCTGGACAAAGTGGAGCAGGTAAATCTACATTACTAAATAGATTAGATAGTAATCTTAAGTTAGATACTGGTGAAGTATCTGTAGCGCTAGGTAGAGGAAAACATACTACAAGACATGTAGAACTTATGCCTTTATTAGGTGGACTAGTTGCTGATACCCCTGGTTTTTCATCACTTGATTTTTATGGAATGACTAAAGAAGATATTAGAGATAATTTTATAGAATTTAATGTATATAGACATGATTGTGAATATAGTGATTGTATGCATAAAAATGAAATAAATTGTATGGTTAAACAAAAAGTTAGTGATGGAGAAATAATTAATTCTAGATATGAAAATTATTTGAAATTTATAGATACAAAGTAGTCAATAGACTACTTTTTTGTTATAATTATATATAATAGTGGAGGTATATATGATAAGTATTTCAATATTAAATATTAAAGATGATATAAATAAAGTACAAGTAATAGATAGTTTAGAAAGTGATTATATACATATAGATATAATGGATGGTAAATTTGTTCCTAATAAAGTAGATATGGAAGAATTACCTAGTTTAAATACAAAAAGAGATATTCATTTAATGGTATATGATGTATATAAATATATAGATATATATAAGAAATATAATCCTGAATATATTACATTTCATGTAGAAGCAGTAGATAATGTAAAAGAAATTATTGATTATATTCATTCATTAGGTATTAAAGTAGGTTTATCTATTAAACCAAATACATCTGTTAATAGTATATTAGAATATTTAAAAGAAATAGATTTAGTGCTTGTTATGAGTGTAGAACCAGGGGCAGGAGGTCAAAAATTTATAATGAATAGTACTAATAAAATAGAAGAATTATATGATATACGTACATCAAATAATTATAAATATATGATAGAAGTAGATGGTGGAGTTAACTATAGTACTAAAGATTTATGTAGTAAAGCAGATATATTAGTAGTAGGTAGTTATATTACTAAAAGTGATGATGTAAAGGATAAGTATTTAAGTATGCAATAAGTGCGCAACAATGACGTAAAATTGTTGCTTTATATTGATTTTTATTATATAATACTAAATGTTTATGGGAGATGAAAAAGATGGCAAAAAATAGCGAAAAAGAAATTATAATTAAAGTTGAAGGAGAAGACTGGGAAAAAGAATTAGATAAAGCTTTCCAAAAAGCTAATCGTAAAGCTAAAATAGCTGGTTTCCGTCCAGGTAAAGCTCCAAAAAACGTTTTTATTAAACATTATGGTAAAGAGTCTTTATACTATGAAGCTAGTAATAGTGCTATAGAAAAGGCTTATGAAAAATTATTAACTGAAAATGAAAATTTAGATATAGTATCTGAACCACAAGTTAATATTGAAAATATTGATGATACAGGTATTACATTTAAATTTACTTTAACATTAAGACCAGAAGTTAAATTAGGAAAATACAAAGGATTAAGTGTTAAAAAAGAAGCAGTTAAAGTAACTAAAGAAGAAATAGCTGAATCAATTGATCATATGAGAGAACACTATAAAGAAAATGTTACTAAAGAAGGAAAAATCAAAAAAGGTGACATAGCTGTTATTGATTTTGAAGGATTTAAAGATGGAGTAGCATTTGAAGGTGGAAAAGGTGAAAACTATTCATTAGAAATAGGAAGTAATACATTTATTCCAGGATTTGAAGATCAATTAGTTGGATTAAAAGCTGGAGAAGAAAAAGAAATTAATGTTACTTTCCCAGAAGATTATCATGCAGAAAATTTAAAGGGACAACCTGTTGTATTTAAAGTTAAAGTAAATGAAGTAAAAGAAGTAGTTATTCCAGAATTAGATAAAGATTTCTTTGATGATTTAGGAATGGATGGAATTGATTCTAAAGAAGCTTTAGAAAAACAAGTAAAAGAAAATATTACTGCTAAAAAAGAAAAAGAAGCAGAAGATAAATATATAGATGATTTATTAGCAGCTGTAGCTAAAGATTCTGAAGTAGAAGTTCCAGAAGTAATGATTAAAGACGAACAACATAGAATGTTACATGAATATGAACAAAACTTAAAAATGCAAGGAATTAGTTTAGAACAATTTATGCAATTTACAGGTTTAACTCATGATAAATTAATGGAAGAATATAAAGAAACAGCTACTAAGAGAGTAACATATAGATTAATCTTAGATGCTATTATTAAGAAAGAAAAAATTGATGCTACTGAAAAAGAAGTAGATAAAGAAGTTAGTGAATTAGCTAAAAAATATAAAATGGAAAAAGAACAATTCATTAATCAATTTGGTACTGAAACAGTTAAATATGAATTAAAATTTAAAAAAGTTCTTGATTTATTAAAAGGTGAAGAAAAAGCTGAAAAGAAAACTACAGCTAAAAAAACAACTAAAAAAGAAGAAAAATAAAAGGAATTATTAATTTAAATAATTCCTTTTTTCTTCGTTTGAAATACTAAGCACAATTCCTATCATAAGTAAATAACTTATTAATGATGAACCACCATAACTTACAAATGGTAATGTTATACCTGTAATAGGAAATATACCAAAAGTCATTCCTATATTTTGCATTTGTTGATATATAAGCATTGCTACACATCCACTTATAATATATTTATTAATATTATTTTCAGATCTAAGTGCTAATCTAATTAATCTTAAATCTAATGCAGCAAGTAATGTTAATAATATTATAGAACCTATAAATCCAAAATTAGATGCATATACAGCAAATATAAAATCTGTATTTGCTTCAGGAAAATATATAGGGGTTTTATTTATTCCAAAGCCTGTAATTCCTGCAGAACCAATAGCAGCCATACCATTTTCAAGTTGATATCCACTACCTTTTGACCAATCTAATAATCTATCTACTCTTAAGAAAAAACTTGTTCCAAATAATTTTATAAATAAATCTTGGCTAGTGAAATATACAAGTAATACAGTTCCAACAATGAGTGCTACTATAAGTAATACTAAACCAAACCATCTATATCTTATTCCAGATATAAATAACATTACAAAAGTTATTAAACAATATATTAATACAACACCTGTATCTGGTTGTAAGAAAGTAAGTATACTTGGTATTCCTACTATAATTCCTACTTTAATTAAAAATAAAAATTCTTCTTTAACCGTTGGAGTAGGGTATTTATTTCTAAAGTCATCAATAATTCCACTTAAAGTAAGTATTAATATTATTTTCATAAATTCACTAGGTTGAAATGTACCTAGAAAAGGTATATCAAACCAACATTTAGCATTATTTACTGGTGTACCAAATATTAATAGTAATACTAATATGATATTTCCTATAATATATAAATATTTAACACTTTTAAGTATTGTTTCCTTCTTTTTTAGTGATATGAGTATCATACCTATAAAACCAATTAAATACCATATAGCTTGTTTAATTAAATATTTGTTTGGTCTAGAACCTAATACTTTTTCAGCACTTCTAATACTAATTAAACTGATTGCTGCTAATAAAACAATTATTAGAATCAGAATAAAATCTAATTTAATTTTTCTCTTACTATACATCTAATCACCTCTAATTATATTACACTAATTATTTAAATTATACAATTATATTTGGTAAATAATGTCTTTATTTGTATAAATATAAAGGTTTATTTTTTTACTAATTTATAGTATAATTGTCATAAGGTGATTTTAATGGAACCATATATACAATATATAATTATAGGAATAGTTTTAGTTATAGTTGCTATTGCAATAGCAAAAACTAAAAAAAGAGACTTTAAATTTGAAGCAAATAAACTAGTAGAACTACTAGGTGGAAAAGATAATATTATTAAATATGAAGTAAATAAATCTAGATTTGTAGTTGATTTAAAGGATGTTAGTCTTGCTGATAAGGAAGCAATTCAAAAATTAGGTGCTCAAGGAATAGTAGAGATTGATAATCAATTAAAAATAATATTAGGAGAAAATGCTAAACAAATTATAAAGTGTATAAATGAATTAAGCGAATAATATTCGCTTTTTTTTTCGACATTTTTAGACACATGTATAATCTATAATAAATATAGGTGGTCATATGAATGTATTTGAAACTTTAATTATTAGTATAGTTGTTATGTTATTTCCTGTATTATGTTATTTATTTTATGTTGTAGCAAATAAGAATTTTGACGAAAAAAAACAAAAACTTGTATTATGTTTTACTTATATTAGTACGTTTTATTTTATATCAAAAATAAATTTAAATATTATTTTAACTTGTCTATTAATAACAATACCTATATTTATATCATTAAAGAAAAATAATATTAGTATGTTATGTATATTATCTATTTTATCTTCTTTATTTTTCTTTAATACAGATTATATAATATATTATATATTTAGTTTAATATTTGGTATATTAATTAATAAAAATAAAAATACTAAACAGTATATTGGTGTAATATCTATAATCTCTTTCATATATATATTATTTAATTCTTTATCATTAATTTATTATATGTATATAATAGATTTTATATTAATTGCTAATTTAGTATTTTATACAATAAATAATGGTGAAGAAGTAATTAATTATCATTTAGAATATAAAGATTTAAAAAAAGAAAATGAAATTAGAAAATCATTATTTAAAATATCACATGAAATAAAAAATCCTTTAGCAGTTTGTAAAGCATATATAGATTTATTCGATAATAACGATATAGAATCATTTAAGAAATATGTACCAATTATTTCTAGAGAAATAGATAAAATGTTAATATTATTACAAGATTTTTTACTAGTAAATAAAGATAATATTAATCAAGATATAATGGATATAAATATGTTATTAGAAGATACTATTTCTTCAATATTAAATTTAAAAAAATTTGATATTGAATTAAATTGTAGTGAAGATGAAGTATTTATTAATGGAGATTATAATAGATTATCTCAAGTAATAACTAATATGATTAAAAATAGTTATGAAGCAGAATCTAGTAAAATAATAATTAATTCATATTTAGATAGTAGTAATGTTGTAGTAGAAATTATTGATAATGGTACAGGTATAGAAAATAGTATTATGGATAAAATATATGAACCATTTTATACTACTAAAAAAGATGGTACAGGATTAGGAGTAGCACTTTCTAAAGAGATAGTAGAAGCACATGATGGAACACTTAAATATTTTAATAATATTGTTGGTACAACAGCTAAAATTAGTTTACCATTATATAGCATTATATAAGTAAATAATGATTAGTATTATTTACTTTTTTAGTGTTTTTATTTATAATTGTATTGGGTGATATAAATGAAAAAACCAATGGTATTATGTATATTAGATGGTTGCGGAATAAGAGAAGAAAGTGATGGAAACGCATTTAAAAATGCTACTACACCTACATTAGATATGTTATTTTCTAAATATCCACATTCTATTCTTCAAGCTAGTGGTCCTTATGTAGGACTTCCTGAAGGACAAATGGGTACAAGTGAAGTTGGACATATGAATTTAGGCTCAGGGCGTATAGCATTACAACCATTAGAAGCAATAACAGCTTCTATAGAAGATAAAACTTTTTATAATAATAAAGAATTATTAGAAGTAATAAATCATGTAAAGAATAATAATTCAAATTTACATTTATTTGGTTTATTATCAGATGGAGGTGTACATTCTCATATAAATCATCTTTTAGCACTTTTAGATATGTGTAAAATGTATGATGTAAATAATGTATACTTAGATTTATGTTTAGATGGTAGAGATACATATGAAAAGAGTGCACTAAAATATTTAGATATAGTAGATGCTAAAATAAAAGAATTAGGTATAGGATGTATTTCTACTATAAATGGCAGATATTATGGTATGGATAGAGATAATAATTTTGATAGATTAAAGTTATCTTATGATGCTATATGCTATGGAATAGGTAAAGAATATAGTAATTATACTGAATTAGTTAATGAAAATTATGATAATGGTATAACTGATGAATTTGTAATTCCAGGTATTATTAATAAGATGCCTATTAAAGATAATGATGGAGTTATAACATTTAATTTTAGAAAAGATAGAATAAGAGAAATGTTTACTCTACTTTCTAATCCAAATGCATATAAGAGTCTTGCTAATGAAAAAGGTTTAGATGTAATTGAATATAATAATTTAAAAGTATTAACTATGTATCCAGTTACAGAGACAGTTACTTGTCCACATGCATTTAATGATTTAGATTTAAAAAATATATTAGTTGATTATTTACATAATAATGGAGTAAGTCAATTAAGAATAGCTGAAACAGAAAAATATCCACATGTAACATTCTTCTTTGATGGTGGTAAAGAAGTAGAATATGATGATATGAAGAAGATATTAATACCTTCTCCTAAAGTTGCTACTTATGATTTAAAACCAGAAATGAGTGTATATGAAGTTACAGAAAACTTCTTGAATGAAGTTGGAAATTATGATGTAACTATTATGAATTTAGCTAATGGAGATATGGTAGGCCATACTGGTGTATATGAAGCTGCAGTAGCTGCTGTAGAACATATGGATAAATGTTTAAGTAAAATATATACTAAAGTAGTAGAAGAATTAGATGGAATACTTATTATAATAGCAGATCATGGTAATTGTGATATGATGTGGGATAGTAATCATAATCCTGTAACAAGTCATACAACTAATCCAGTACCTTGTATAGTTACTAAAGAAGGCATTACGCTTAAAGATGGTAAATTAGCTGATGTAGCACCTACAATGCTATATTTATTAGGTATGGAAGTACCAAAGGAAATGACAGGAGATATACTTGTAAATGACTAGTATAAACTATAATTTATTTGATGCATTTAAATTATATGCTGATATGTTTATAAGCGTTAAGTCTTTTCCTATATTTGCTGCTTTGGCATTATTATTAATATTAATAATAGGTTTTAATATTAATAATAAAAATGCTAATTTTCTATACTATATATTTAATACAATTGTTATAGGAGTAATATTATTTAAATTTGGTAAAGATATATTAGATAAATTTACTACATTTTTTAGTCCTAATTTTTATAAAAATATATATTTATATTTAACGAATATAATAATATCTTTAATATTAATTACTTCTATTTTAAGAAACAAGAGAAGACCATTAAAATATAAATATGTAATATTAATATTTTATTATTTTATATTAGTTAATTCATTATTTATGTTATCAATGGCACATTATTTAAAATATGATTTTTTAATGGTATTAGTTAATACATATCCAATGGTACTTGTTGGTAATTTAGCATCTTTTGGATTATATATTACAATAATCATATATTGGTTAGTATTTTCAAAGAAGACAAAAAAACATCGTTTAGGTAATCATCTTTGACAAATATAATGTTAAATGTTATACTTATAACGTTTCCCAAGGAGAGATAGTATGAAAATAAATAGTGTTGACCTAGTAATAAGTGCGGTTAGACGTAGTCAATATCCTAATGATGGTAAACCAGAATACTTATTAGTAGGAAGATCTAATGTTGGAAAAAGTAGTTTTATAAATACACTTATTAATAGAAAAAATTATGCGAGAACATCTGCAACAC
Source organism: uncultured Erysipelotrichaceae bacterium (assembly GCA_902795975.1). The sequence goes on along the minus strand of CADBNE010000029.1, from coordinate 53,448 downwards.
CAGGTAAAACTCAAACAATAAATTTTTATTTAGTAAATGAAGAATTTTATTTAGTTGATGCTCCAGGATATGGTTTTGCAGCACTTAGTCGTGCTAAACAAAAAAAATTTGGATTAATGATGGAAGACTATTTGCAAAATAGACCTAATTTAAAACAAGTATTTATGTTAATTGATTTTCGTCATAAACCAAGTAAAGATGATATTATGATGTATAATTTTTTAAAACATTATAAAATACCTGTAACAATAGTTGCTACTAAAACAGATAAAGTAGGAATTACTTCACATCAAAAGCAACGTAATATATTATTAAATGATTTAGATTTAGTAGTAGGTGATGATTTTATAATGTTCTCTAATGTTACTAAAGTTGGAAAAAGTGAAGTATACGAAAAAATTAATAGGACAAAAATATAAAAATAGTGATTTTCACTATTTTTTTGTTTTTTCATACTATATATTGGTGATAATTTGAAAGTAGAATATAATGTGGATAACTTAGTTATTTATTTAAAAATAAAGGAAAAAATTGATAATGAAGAATTATGTAATGATATTATAAATAAACTAGAAAAATACTATGATATTAAGTTAAAAGGATTTTATGATGTTAATCTTTATAAAGATAATAATTATATAGTAGTTGAATTTATAGAAGATAATGTTGATGTATCAGAATATTATAGTAAAGCTGATTTACATATAAAAACAATACTAACTAAATTTTTATATTGTATAGATGATATATTAGATATTGATACTAAATATTTTTATTTATATAAAGATAATTATTATATATTTTATGATGATGTTAATATTAAAAATATAGAGTTTGGAAATATTATATATAAAGATGTAGATGATATATTATATTTAGGAAATAAAATAGAGATGTAAATTATAAAATAAAAAGTTCTAAATGAGTGGAATTTATAAAAAAATATGATATAATTTTAATGAGTATAATAGGTGATAATATGAATGAAAAGAAAACTGTTTTATTTTTAATGAATGGATTTGGTGTAGAAACAGCTAAATCATTTGAGGTTTATTCAAAAGAAGGAATGCCAACATTTTCAAAATTGATTACTGCATATCCTTTTAAATTATTACAAGCTTCAGGAGAATTTATAGGGAATAATGCAGGAGAAGCATCTAATTTTAAGGATGGATACTATAATTTTTCAACATTTGGTAATCCAACAACAAAGGATGAAATATTAAAGAAAAAATTTGAAAAGAATGAATTTTTATCTAATGAAATTGTTAATAAGAGTATAGATATTGCTATTGAAAATAATTCAAGATTACATGTTATGTTTTCATTAGGTAATAGAGTTAATAAAAAAAGATATGAAGAATTTATGAAATATGTTGAACTTGCACAAAGTAAGGGAATAAAAGAAATATATGTTCATTTAATTCTTGGAGATAGTAGTTTAAGTGATTTAAAAATAGGTAATAAGTGTATAACTGAATTTAAAAATAGAGTTATAAGATTTTATCCTATTTTGAAAATTGCTTCTATATGTGGTAGTAAATATGTAAAAGATGGTAATCATGATGATATTGCTAACTTCTATAAAATGATGGTTAGTGGTGTTGGAGAAGTATGGACTGATTATGCAGGTACTATAAAGAAAAAATATGATCAAGGTATGACAGATGATAGTATAAATGGATTTGTTACTATAAGAGAAAATTTATTACGTAATGGAGATAGCTTATTTATGTTTACTTATGGTAATAATGTAGGTACAAAATTTTTAACTACAGTATTGAATCCAAAGAAATTTTTCCCAACTAGTAATGTTCCAGAAAATATTCATGTTAATGCATTATTTAGTGTAACTGGATTACCTGAAATACCATATGCATTTCAAGATGAATATCCTGAAATATATTTCTTAGAGCAAATACCAGAAGAAAAGAAAATACTTGTGATTGCTGATAAAGAGAGAATTCCATATATTACAAAAACATTAAATGGTGGTAGAAAAGAATTTAAAAGTAATTTAAGTGTTTGGCCAATTGAGGATAAGAAAAAGAGATTTGATATTATAAGTCAATATTTAGCAGCTTATATAAATCAATCAACATATGATTTAATAATTGTAGATTGTCAATTATATGAACCAAATAGTGATGCAAGAACAATTGATCAATTAAAAAAGAATCTTAAAGAAATAGATAAGTGTATTAATATAACATATAATCAAGGAATTAATAAAAATTACAGATTAATATTTAGTTCATTATATGGTATAAGATATACATTTAAATTAACAGATACAATGGAATTAGTTGATTTATCTCAAAAGACACCATTTTTACTTATTGATAAGGAAATAAGAATAGTAGATATAGTATTTAAATCAAATGGCTCATTTATAGATGTAGCTAAATTGATTGCAAAATCATTTGGAGCACCAGAACCTATGAAAAATAATTTAGTTGTATTGCCAGATGATGAAAGTACAAAGAAAAATGGAAAAAATAAAAAAATTCTATTTATAGTAGTTGGAATATTGTTAGCTGTAATTATATATTTATATTTCTCATTAGGTATTATTTAATATTGGGGTGTTAATATGAATAATATGTATATTGATTATGATAAATCTAAAGTAATAGGTAGTAAATTACAAGAAGAAGCCAGTGTGTTAAAACAGTTATTAGATAAGTTATATGAAATAAATGAAAAACTTGAAGATAATGTTAAAGATGAAATATTAGAAGAATATTGTAAACCATTACTTGCAAATACTAAGGTAGTATATAAATTAGTAGAATTAGCATCTAGTACTGGTAGTACTTTGACAAATATTTCATCAGCATATTGTCAAGTAGAAAAGAATGGAATAAATAGCGAGGTGAAGTCTATTGAAGAATGATGTTTTAAGTTATTCTGAAGTAATGAAACTTGCTAGTGAATTAAAAGTATTAGCTGGTCAAATTGATGAATTAGTAAATGTTATGAAAGATGATTACAGTGAAATAAGTTATGATGGACCAATGTGGTCTGGTGATACAGCTAAAAGTGTAAGAAATACTTTTGATAATACTGTAGAAAGAATTCCAAATTTTGTTGAACAAATAAATGGATATGCTGATGCATTGGTAAATGATTTAATTAGAAATGAAGATTAAAAAAGTGTTTGTAATAACACTTTTTTTGTTGCATATATTTATACTAGGAAAGTAGGGAAGATATGGATAAATTAGATATTATTAAAGATATAACAGCACGTACTAATGGTGAGATATATCTTGGAGTAGTTGGTGCTGTTAGAACAGGAAAGTCTACATTTATAAAGAAATTTATAGAAAATTTAGTTGTACCCAATATTGAAGATGAATATATGAGAAAAAGATGTTTAGATGAAATACCTCAGTCAGCTAATGGAAGAACTATTATGACAACTGAACCAAAGTTTGTTCCAAGTACAGCAACAAATATTAAAATAAATGATTTTACAACAAGTATTAGGATGGTTGATTGTGTAGGATACATAGTAGAAGGTGCTAAAGGATACGAAGATGAAAATGGACCTAGAATGGTAAGAACACCTTGGTATGATGAAGAAATACCATTTGTAGAAGCAGCAGAAATAGGTACATCAAAAGTAATTAAAGATCATTCTAGTATAGGGGTAGTAGTAACTACAGATGGTTCATTTAGTGAAATAAAAAGAGAAGCATATGAAGAAGCTGAAATGAGAGTTGTTAGTGAATTAAAAAGTATAGGAAAACCATTTATAGTTATATTAAATACATCTCATCCTACATTAGAAGAAACAATAAATTTATCAAATAGATTATCAGATGAATATGATGTACCTGTAATTCCTATAAGTATAGAGAATATGAATGAAAAAGATATTTATAATATATTACAAGAGGCATTATATGAGTTCCCTGTATTGGAAGTAAGTGTTAATATGCCAGATTGGATAGCTGCATTATCACCAGATTATTGGCTAAAAAAAGAGTATATAACAGCTATTAAGGAAAGTGTAATTGAAGTTGATAAATTAAGAGATATTGATACAATTTTATATCATTTTGAAGAATGTAAATATATATCAAAATCATATATATCAAATGTAGATGCATCTACAGGTATAGTAACAATAAATCTTGAATCTGAAGAAAGTCTATATAGTGAAGTATTAAAGGATATAGTTGGTGTAGAAGTAACTAGTAGAGCAGATATAATTAGTTTATTTCAAGAATATAATCAAGCAAAAGAAACATATGATGAAATAAAAGATGCATTAGCTATGGTTAAATCAACAGGGTATGGAGTAGCAAATCCTACATTAAAGGATATGAAATTAGAAAAACCAGAAGTAATAAAACAAGGAAGTAGATATGGTATAAAACTTAAAGCTATAGCGCCTTCTATACATATGATAAGAGTAGATGTAGAATCTACATTTGAACCAATAATAGGAACTGAAGTACAAAGTAAAGAATTAATAGATCATTTAATTAAAGATGAAGATAATATATGGAAAAGTGAAATATTTGGTAGAAGTATAGATAATATAGTAAAAGAAGGTATTCAAGCTAAGTTATCTTTAATGCCAGAAGGAGCTAGGTTTAAATTACAACAAACAATAGGTAAATTAGTAAATAAGGGTTCAGGTAATTTGTTTGCTATAGTAATATAATATTAAATATGTAAAGTAAATTAAAAGAAAAAAATAGTAGATTTTTTAATGTAAATAGAGAAAATAAAAAATCAATTTTATTGATTTTTTTTTGTGAATAATTTAAAATTATTATAGGAGGTAATGTAGATGGTAAAGACTAATGCTAATTATTCTAAAGTTAATTATAGTAGTAATAGTAATACGTCTAAACAGACTAGTACGCCTGTAAATAGAAGTGTAAACAATAATTATTCTAGTAATAAGAATAATTATTCTAATAATAAAAATAATAACTATAGTTATACATCTAAAACAGAAACTATGAATTTTAATTCAAATTATAATGCTGTAGCTGAACAAAAAAGAAAAGAAAGAGAAGAAAGCATTGTAAGATTTAAAAATGAATTAAAAAAAGCAGAGGAAGCAAGTAGAAATATATCAGTAAAAAGTTTAAAAGAATATACAACTAATACAAATGGTGCTACAAAAGTACGTGAAGTAAATCGAATAGTAGCATCACATTCTAATTCTTATCAATCATATGATATAAATGTTACTGGAAATAATGGAAGTGTTATTTTAAGAGGAACTGAATTTGTAAGAGTTTTTTCTGATGGTTCTTATAAATTATTTGTTGATGGAGACTTAAGAGATTTTCCAGTATTAGAAGATGAAAAAGTAAGTAAATTTGTAAATGTTAATAAAATAAAAGAAATACATAAAAATGGAGCATCAACAGATATATATATGAACGATGGTTCTGTAACACATATAATAGAAGGAACAAATACATTTATATGTGGTGAAGATAAGGATGGTAACTTCAACTATGCATATCATATTGAAGATGATGGTTCATTAACTAATATTGATATATATGGTTCATATACAGAAGTAAATGGTCAATTTGGTGGTAATCAAACTGACTTAGAGTTAAATGCATGGAATTTATTAAATGATGAAAAATTAATGGAAGAACTTGAACGCTCATATCCTGGAACTACTTGGTGTGAGAAAGCAAGCTATTTACAAGAAATAAGTCATAGTGCTTGTGGTTTTACAGGAGAAATAAATAGTATATTTACTAAGTATATAGGAAATGAAAAAGAGTTTAAAGAAAAATTTGGATATGACATGTATAAAATAGATTGTAATGGTAATATAGATTTTAACTATGAAAATATGATAGTTAGTTTTTATGATTACTATTTAACAAAGAAAAATGGTAATAATATATATAATGCACAAGCAAATGCAGATGGATTTTACCCTGAATGTACACAAGAATTCTCAAATTATTTAGCAGAAAATTATGGCATAAATTCTTATGCAGAAAATTACTTAACAGATGAAGATAGAGAAAATGGAGAAGATATATCAAGAATATATACTAAAGATGATATATTAAATGTATATCATTCATATGCAGAACAAGGAAAAGATAATATAATGATAGGTTCTTGGGGATATCATTTAAGAGATTATGATACAGGTGCTACAACATATTATTCTAGAGATGGTGATGGACATGCAATGACAGTCATTGGAGAAGAAAATGGTAATTTAATTGTTACATCATGGGGCGAAAAATATATACTTGATTTAGATTATATGGGTAATTATAATGATGCTTTTTCATATTTTTATACAACAGATTATGAATAGAAGGTGATTAAATGAATTTATATATGAATAAAACTCTTGCTAAAGAGAAAGGATTAATAACTGATGATTCAACAAAAAAATATGATGAATTAGAAAATTATTATAAATATTTATTTGAAAATTATCTTCTTACAAAAGTAAATTTATATTTTTTTGTTGATAAAATAAATAAAAGTGAATTAGGTTTTGAATGCCCTAGTGTAGAAAAAGCAATTTCAAATGAGTTACCAGAAAATTTTGCATTTAATTATATATTTAATTTAAACAACTTTTTTATTGAAAAACTAAGTAAAGAACAATTAGATTTATTAAGTAAATCATATGAAAATAAATTGTTAACATCTAGTGAATTGACAAAGTTAATAGAAGAAACATATAAGGATGTAATTAAAGATGATACTACAGGTATGGAAAATGCTAAAATAATATATGGACAATCTACACCATCAAATGCTGCACGAAATGGTGCAATAGTACTAAAGATATATTATAAATTAGTAGAACGATATGAAGAAAAAGATGCTTTTATAGAGAGATTTAAATCTGCAACAAATTTTATAAAAAATATTAGTGAAGATATTCATGAACTTGTAGAAAGAGATTTAAAAACTAATTGTGATGTATTAGTTCAAATGAAATAATATGATAGATGTAATAATTCCAGCATATAATTCTCATGATACTATAGAAAAAACTCTTTATTCAATTTCATATCAAACAATAAAGGATAAATTAAGGGTTTATATTGTTAATGATGCATCTGAAAATGATTATAGTGAAATGGTTAATTATTTTTCAAATTTTATAAATATAGAAGAATTAAAATTAGAAAAAAATAGTGGTCCAGGAGTAGCTAGACAATATGGAATAGACCATTCAAATAGTGAATATATTATATTCATAGATAGTGATGATGTTTTCTTTGACTGCTTTTCTATAAAAAAATTATATGATGCAATTGTTACAAGAAAATGCGATGTAGTGATTGGAAATTTTGTAGAAGAAGTACAATCAGAATTTTTTAGCCATAATGAGGATACAATATGGTTACATGGAAAAATATATAAAAGAAAATATATTGAAGAAAATAATATTAGATTTAATGATACTAGATTAAATGAAGATAATGGGTTTAATCAATTAATATTTTTAGGTAATTCGAATATAAGTTATTTAGATTATAATGTTTATATTTGGTGTAATAATTTAAAATCGATAACTAGAAAAGATAATCATTCTGTATTATTTGAATTATTATTAGGTTATATTTACAATATTAATTGGGCATTGCAAGAATCTTTAAAGAGAAAATATGATACAGAAAAAATATCTTCTTTAGCAATATCTGCCTTAGTAGCAATTTATATACATTATATTGATTTTGAAAAAAATAAAGAATCAAAAAAAATACTAGAATTAGCTAAACCTATAAAGGAGATATTTGATAATAATCCAATAGAAATTGAAAGAAAATATGATATTATGGAAGCTCAATATTTATCTTTATTTAAAACTGAAAATAAAAAATGTTTATTTGAACCAAGTATTACATTTAATGATTTTTTAAAGTTAGTTAGTAAGGTGTAAAAATGATAGATATAATTATTCCAGCTTATAATGCACACGAGCATATTAAAAGTTCATTAATTAGTATTGCTATGCAAACAATAAAAGATAATGTAAATGTATATGTTATAGATGATGGTTCAAAAAAAAATTATAATAAAATTATAGATTTATTTAAAAATAAAATTAATATTAAAGAATTAACATTAGAAAAAAATAGTGGCCCAGGAGTAGCTAGACAATATGGAATAGATAATTCGAATGGTGAATATATTTTATTTCTTGATAGTGATGATTTACTATATAATAAGTTTTCTTTAGAAAAAATATATAATACTATTAAATATAATGATGCTGATTATGCTATTGGAGGAATGGTAGATGAGCAGGGTGATAATTTATTCTATTATTCTTGTCATATGGGATGTCTTCATGGAAAAATGTACAAAAGAAAATATTTAATAGAAAATAATATAAGATTTAATGATACTAGAAGTAGTGAAGATCATAGTTTTAATAAACTTGTATATTTATCTGAACCAAAAACAGCTTATTTAGATGAAGAAATATATGTTTATAAAGATAATCCTACTTCAATAACAGCACTAACTGTTAATTTAGAAATATTAAGACTTTATATAGAAAATGCTATATGGGTTGAAAAAGAATCAAAAAAAAGAGGATATAATAAGTATTTAGTAGCAGAACATTTATTTATGTGTTTATGTTATTTATATGCTATATATATAGATAATATAGCTGCAGATGATATTGAACAATTATTAAGTTATACTAAAGATTTAGTTAAAGTAAACAATGTATATGAAAAATATTTATCAGATGAAGATAAATTAAATATTTTTAATTCATTTAAATGTTCTGTGATTCCACGAATCTCTTTATATGATTTCTTTAATTTATGTTTAAAAAAATAAATAAAAAAGAGGGAGTAATTCCTCTTTTAATTTTATAATATATATATTATAATTAATAAAGAGTAGGAGTGTAATAATGAAAAAAGTGTTAATTTGTTTAGGAGTAGTTTTAAGCATTATTTCTATAGCAGCAATAAGTTGTTATTTATGCGTTAAACCCAAAATATCATTAAAAGGTAGTGAAAAGATAAAATTGCATTTAAATGATAAATATATTGAAGAAGGCGCTTCAGTAAGTCTATTAAATTTAGATATGGGTGATAATTATAGTATAAAAGGAAATGTAGACACATCAAAAGTTGGAACATATACTATATATTATGAAAGTAATATAAAGTATTTAAAAGATAAAGCAAGTACTAAAAGAATTGTTGAAGTAATAGATTCAAGTGCTCCTGAAGTTATTTTATCAGGTTCTGAGGAAATAACTTTAATGGAGGGTGAACAATATAATGAATTAGGTTTTAGTGCTAATGATGATAATGATGGTAATATTACAAATAAAGTTATAATTGATAATAAAGTAAATACTAATATACCAGGTAAATATGAAATTACATATAAAGTAGTTGATTCATCTGGTAATGAAACTACTAAAAAACGTATTATAAATGTAACTGAAAAACCTAAACCAGTAAAGGTTTCAAATAGTAATTCAAATAAAACAAGTAATATAACAAGCAATAAAGTTATAAAAAAATCTAATACAAATAAAGAGAGTACAAATACATTAACAAAAAAGAATAATAGTGGTAGTGGTAAAGGATTACCAATATTAATGTATCATTACTTTTATGATAAAAATAATCCTCCAAAGGATAAGAAATTAAATAGTAATTATATGGAAATACATTCTTTTGAAGAACAAATGAAATATTTACATGATGCAGGATATTATTTTCCTACATGGGATGAAGTAGCTGATTTTGTAGATGGTAAAATAACTTTACCAAGTAAAAGTGTAGTAGTAACAGTTGATGATGGACAAAAATCATTCTTTGATTTAGCAATTCCAGTTTTACAAAAATATAATGTAAATGCTACAAGTTTTATAATTACATCAAAATCATGGTCAGTTAGTCAAATATCTAAATATAATAATAGTGTTATAAATTTCCAATCACATACACATGATATGCATCATGGTGGATGTAAAGGAGGACATGGCGGTTTATTTAGATGCATTAATCATGATAAAGGAGTTGCTGATTTAAATAAATCAATACAAATTTTAGGGAAAAAAGATGTAATAGCATATCCTTATGGAGATGTTACAGATAATACTTTATCTATAACAAAGGAAGCAGGATTTAAAGTTGGTGTTACAACTGTTAATGCTAGGGCTAAAAAAGGTATGGATAAATTACAATTACCAAGAGTAAGAATGAGTAGAGGAGTAAGTCTTAGTACATTTAAAGGAATGGTATAAATTTGACAAAATTGCAAATATAATATAATATTTTTATTTGTGAAGAGAGGGCGAATATGAAATATATTAAGAAATATCATTTTCTGATACATATATTGTTAATTATATGCGCTGTAGTAATAATTGGACTTAGATTGATTGATATGAGAAAACCTAAGTCAATAGAAATTGAAAGAAAATCAGGTATGGAAGAAAAGGTTCCTGTTATATCAGATGAACCAACTATTGATTTTGAAAAACTAAGAAAGAAATATAATAACAAGAATATTAAGGGTGCTATAAGAATAAATAATTCAAATTTTGAAGAAGTTGTTTTTCAAACTAAAGATAATAGTTATTATTTAAAACATAATTATCGTGGAAAGAAAAGTAATGGAGAAATATTTATTGATTATAGATTAGATATTGATAAGAGTGATATTAAAGTTATATATGGTGAAGGTACATCACTTAGTAATGAATTTAATAACTATTATGATAAGAAGTATTATGAACAACATAAATTTATAGAATTAGAAAGTGATAAATCTATATATAAATATGAAGTATTATCATTAATAGAAAAAAAGGTAACACATGATAATTTTAATATTACAAATATATTAGAAAAAAGTTTATATGTATATAATGATGAAGTAAAAGATAATAAAGAATATTTAATAATTGTTAATAAAAATAATGGTAAATATTATTCAATTATAGGTAAGAAAGTTAATTAAAACTTTCTTTTTTTTCTTTTTTTAAAAAAAAATTAAAAAATTTTAAAAAAAGTATTTACAAAGGTATATAGATGTGCTACAATATAATTGCTTAGATATGATATTAACATATGTCAATTGATTATTTATGCCATTATCTATAAATCGAATATATTGTTCACTATGAATAAATATATCTCGAAAAAAATACTAATAATAAATTGCTTGCAATATATTATTAATATATTTATAAATAATATTAATTATAATTATATATGAAGAGTATAAAATTATAATCACATAAATATGAAAATTGAAATATATCTCGTATATATTTAAATATGTAAATACCTAGGATGAAAGTAAATTCTTATGTCCTCTAAGTAAAACAATTGTTTTGAGAAAGAAAACTCAAAATATAAGAAATTGCGGTAAGTACTGATAATACTTATTACAAAAAATGTTTATGTTAGTAATAACATGAACGATTAAAGCAATTCTTTCTAAAACTAGAAATAACTATTTTTATCAGAAATAGTTATTTTTTTTGCTATAAAATATTGAGTAAGGTAAAGCAGTTCATTTATATTAATGAATTTTTTTATGCATGAAAAAAGCTTTCAATAGAAAGCTTTTATTCATTATTTTGATTTTCATTACTATTTGATTCCATTTGATTATTATTTTCATTACTATCGGTATTTTGTTCATCTTGATTTGGATCTATTGGTTCAGGTTCTGGAGTAGGTGCTTCAGCAGCTCCTGAAATTGTAAGAGAAGCATTCATACCACTACTCATATTTGCTTTATACTTTTCATAAGCACTCTTAACTGTAACTTTATGTGTACCATTTGAACTTGATACTTGATAACTATCTGATTCTGTCCATCCAACAAGAGTGTCATCTACATAAATACTGTATCCAATATTTCCTAGTAATGATTTATTTTTATTAAGTACGTTATTTGCGTATTTATCTGCGTCTTTACCTAATGAACTCTTAGTAAGTAATCCAGATATATATCCATGATTTAATGCATCTGGTGTAGCTATTTTTGTCCATGTAACAGTAGCAGTACCATCACCATTATCTGTTGCTCTAACATTTGATGGATTATTTAATTGTTGGAATCTAGTAGATATTTTATTAGGTTCTGTACCAGCTATAAATAATGCTTCTTGTTTATAATTACTTGGAGTATCATCACTTGGTAATAACATCATATTATAATCTTTTTCAACTTTTACTTTTACTATTGAATCTGGTTTATCAAAATCACTCTTATCTGTAAATACTTCTTTAGCAACAGCTTGGAATAATTTAGCATTTTGTGTACTTCCAAATTTATTTGCACCATCTTGAATTTTGTCATATCCATACCATACACCAATAGCATATTGAGTATTGTATCCAACCATCCATAAGTCATTAACTGCGCTACTTCTTAATCCAAATCTTTTCATTGTTGCTTTATCAAAGTTTGTTGTTCCTGATTTAGCAGCATATGGTATATTTCCAACTTTTTTATAAGTTCCTTGTGATATACCATTTGTAACTGTTTTTTGTAATAGGTAAGTTATCATATATGCTGTAGACTCACTCATTACTTGTTTTGTTTCTGTTTTATTAATATATACATCTCCTGTATCAGGATATTCAATTTTAGTGAAACTATAAGGTTCATTATAGTATCCACCATTTCCAAATGCTGCATAAGCAGCAGCCATACTTAATGGACTTTCTCCATCATAACCACCAATTGAATGTGTTTCAGAAATTGGTTTAGTTATTTTAGCTTTAACTACATCTTTTGGATTATCTTTATTAATACATTTATTTTTTACTAATCTATAATTTGAATCACATGAATAAATTTCAGGAGTAAGACCAAGTGATGTAACAAATTCAACTTTTTGTTCATTTGTTGTTGCTTGGAATGCTTTTAATGCTGGAATATTTCTTGATTCAGCTAAGTGATATTGAATTGTATTAAATCCTTTATATCCACCATCCCAGTTATTAATTTTAACTCCACCTGAATAAGTATAAGGACCATCATATAATATACTAGCAGTACTCCAATTTAAATATTCTATTGCAGGACCGTAATCATATAATGGTTTAGAAGTAGAACCAATTTGCTTCTTTAAGTTCTTAGCTCTATTTAATGTACCAGCGGCTTTAATATTACGTCCACCACCTATAGCACTAATAGCACCAGTTTCTATATCAACTACAGCAACACCAGCTTGTACTTTTTTATTTTCCCATTTATATGTTTTTCCATTCATTATATCTGAAACATGTTTTTGTAGGGTAGGGTCAAGTGTTGTATAAATATTCATTGATTTAGTATAAGGACTTTCTCCAGTTTTTTCAGTAACATCTTGAATAACCATATCAACAAATAATTGATAATCGTTATTAACAATACCACTACCTATATCATTCTTTCCAGAGTTTTCTTCAACTATTTTTTCAACAGTCATTTTTTTAGCTATTTCATATTCATCATCTGTTATGTAACCATGACGTTTCATTAATTGTAATACTCTTAATCTTCTTTCTTCAGTTGCTTCTGGATTAATATAAGGATTATATGTTCCAGGTGCTTGGAATAGTCCAGCAATCATAGCAGCTTCAGCTAAGTTTAAATCTTTTGCACTTTTTCCAAAGTAATTTTTAGATGTTACTTCAACACCATATCCATTACCTAAGAAGAATGAATTAACATAAAATTGTACTATTTCTTGTTTTGAATAGGTTGGTTCAATTTTAAATACTGATAAGTATACGTCTGTAAATTTACGTTTAATACCTTCCCAACCAGTTGCTTCTTTACTTGTATAAATATTTTTTGAAATTTGCATTGTTAGGGTAGAAGCTCCACCACCATCATGACCAACTACTGCTTGAGCAGATGCTACTAAGAATCTTGGTAAGTCTACACCGTTATGTTGGAAGAATCTTGAATCTTCTGTAGCAACTATAGCATTAACCAATACCTCTGGTAATTCATCATATGTAAGTAGTACACGATCTTCGGTACCTATTGTTGCAATAGCATTTCCTTTGATATCATATATAACACTAGGCTCACTTTTATATAGTTTTGCTTCTTGAAATTCTGGCGCTTCAACAGCTATCATTACGAAGAATGCTGTAGCAGCTCCTGCAACTGCAAGTATTCCTAAAAACATGAATAGAAATATCGTATATAAAATTCCTTTAAAAATTTTATGAGGTTTTTTCTTTTTTTTCTTTACTACATCAAAATTATCTTCATCATTATCTATTATTTCATTTTCTTCTGATATATCATCTAGTTCTATTTTCCTTTTTAATTTTTTCTTCGCCATAATAATTCTCCTATCTATACTTCTATATATTTTAAATAATCAATTCTAGGTCTTAATGATATTTTAATTTCTTTTCCATTAGTAATGAAGTATTCTAATGGTATTGATTTTCTATCATTATTTTCTAAAAATAAGAATAGTTCATTAGCATTTAATAAAAATATTCTATTTAAACTAGAAAATCTAACGATAATAAAACCTATTCCTCCATGTTTAACTATTTTTCTTAGATGTTCTATTTGGTGAATATGAATGTTTGCTAATGGAAAACTATTTTTATTAGCAGTTTCTTTTGCTTCAAAATCTATATATTTACCTTTATATATTCCATTGTAATCTGTAGTAGAAGGTATCTTAAATTTAGCATTTGTTATAATAGCATCTGCTCTATTAGGATAATCTACATGATTAATGGTAATAGGCGTTGGTTTCTTATATATAACTGCTATATCATTTTCTAAATAATATTGATTAGTTATATTTAAGTCTTCTTCTAATGTCATACCTCGGTTTCCATAGTTTATAATGTTGTTTTTACTTTTTCGTAAACCTGTTGGATAATTCATAAACTTCACCTTATTTAATTATACTATATTTTATTATTTTATGCTAGGTTAAGAAGTAAATTCGACATAAGTTAACATGATAAAATGTTAAGCTATTTTTGAGGTGAATTTATGTTAGAAAGAGAACATATAGAAGATACAATTAATAATATGTTAAATGATATAAATTATATTAAATTTAGTATTTATACAAATGGTAAAAAATCTAAATAATTGATAAGAATTATATAGTATGTTATAATTCTTATAATGTAGGTGAATGAAGTTTGAAAGCAATTTTTTTAGATAATAAAAGAGTTATATTATTGTTTTTGAGTATATTAATAATAGTTATAGTTATTAATCTTTTTTCATTGAAAAAAGATATTAAATCTTCAAATGTATATGAATTTTCTACTCTTAAAGAAGGTGATATTATTCCTTTTAATAGTAGAATAGTAGGTAATTTTAATTTACATTTATTATTCAAATCAAGTGATAATAAAATTACACATTATTATAAATCTAAAATAATAAAAGCAAATCAAACTAATGTATTTTATTGTAAATCAAGCGATTGCTTAGAAAATAACGATTATAAATTAGCAAAAAATTTATTTAATGTTGGTAATAGTACTTATTTTGATTATAATGTATCTAATTATAAAGATATATTTGGAAGAAATAATAATAAATATACAGGGTGGGAAGTACATTTTTTACCATTTGAATATATTAATGAAGATTTTCATAGTATGTATATAGGAACATATTATGATATTGCTTTAGTACCTACAAGTGATAAAACTAATAAATGTTTAGACAATATAAAATATTATGGAAAAAGTAATAAATTTGAAGTAATAGGTAATAGTGATTCATTTAATATTGATAATAATAATTTTTATCTTAAAAATAATACTAAAGGATATATAGATATTAAGTTTAGTGCTAAAGAAGGAGATATAATATTATTTGATTTAAATACTAATTCAGATACATTAAAATTAAAATTAAATGATAAAGATTTATCCGATAGATTGAATTTATGGAGAAATAATAATTATTTTAGATATAATACTAAATTTTTTTATATTATAAAAGATGGTGAATATATATTACATATAGAAGAAGATACTATAAATGATAAAGATAATGATGTATTTGAAAGATTAGTTAATATAAAGAATTTTACTATATTTACTCCTAGTAATAAAGAAGATAGTGATATATTTTATACCGATTGTGGTAGTGATTATATAATAGGAAAAGTGAAGTAAATGAATAAAAGAAGTATTGTAACACTTATAGTAAGTATTTTATTTACAATAATGTTAGTATTAACATTATCTATAGGAAGAATATCTACTTATGATGAATCTTTTGTATATAATTTTAATTTTGATTTTATATATATTTTTCCATTAATATTTTTATCCTGTATATTTTATTTTATATTTAAGTATATAAGTATATTATTAAGTAAAATAAATATATATGAGAGCAAAAAAGTTATTAATAGAAAAATAATATTTATATTATCATTTACTACTATATTTCTTTCTGGCTTATTATTTTTATTAACATATTATCCAGGAGTAGGAATGATTGATACAGCACAAATAATAACTAATCCTATACTATATAGTAATCAATATCCATTAGTATATAGTTTAGTATCATCATTTATATTTAATATATCTTTTAAAATAACTAATTCTTCTAATTTATCTTTTTTTATATTAAGTTTAACACAATTAATAGTTATGACATCATTAATTAGTTATACTATATATTGGTTTCATAAAAAGTTTAAATCAAATATTATATCTTTTATATCTATTGTATATTTTAATATATTTATTATTTTTTCAAATCTTAATGTAGCACATTTAAGAGACACTATTTTTTCTGGATTTATATTATTACTGCTAATATGTTTATATGAAATAATAGAAACAAAGGGTACTTATTTAAACAATGATAAAAATAGATTTAAATTAATGTTAATATCTATGTTATTGTTATTTAGTAGAAGAAATGCTCTTATAATAATATTTGTATTATTAGTAATATTGTTTATTAAATATAAGAAATATTATAAGTATTATATATTTTTAGGAATATTTAGTTTGTTTATATACAATCTAAATTTATTTTTACCTAGTAATTATCCTAAAAAGGGTATGTATCAAGAAAGTGTATCTGTACCTATTCAACAATTATCATATGTTATCAAATATAAAAATATTGATGATAATGATAAGAAATTTTTAGATAATATTATATATACAGATACAATAAATGAAATATATAATCCATTTGTTGTGGATAATATAAAATGGAATCAATTATTTAATGGTTATTATTTAACTGATCATAAAGATGAATTTAATAAAATATGGTTTAAGTATTTAAAAAAGTATCCAAAAGAATATACTAAAGCATATTTATTAAACACTTATAGTTTATGGTCTATAAATGAATATTTAGAATATGAAAGTTCTTTTTACTATATAGATTCTGGATATAGAAGTTTATATAATAAAGTAATATTACCTAAAAAAATATATAAATCTTTAAATAAATTTTATATAAGATTTAATAAATATATAAATAATGGTAGTTTATTTTGGATTTATATATTATTAATGTTATTAGTTATATATAAAAATAAAAAAGATTATATAATTTTATTTATACCTTTTTTAACTTTATGGTTAAATCATATGGTAGCAACACCTTTATCTAGTGCATTAAGGTATATGTCTCCATTAGGATATGCATTACCATTTATTATAGGAATAGTGCTTTATAAGGAAGATAAGAAGGCTCTTTGATTGACAAAGTGCCTTTTTTTTGAGATAATGTATGCGGATAAAGAGGTGGCAAAAAATGTATCAGGAACGTATAGTTTTGACAAGTCAAGATGTTCTAGAAAAAGATTTCAAAATTGATACAAGAGGATATAGACCACAAGAAGTAGATCGTTTTTTAGATATTGTCATTAAAGACTATGAAGAAATGTCAAAAATAATTAACGAATTAGAGAGTGATAAACAAGATTTAGCTGATGAAAATTTACGTTTAAAAAAGGAATTACGTAATTTAAAATCAAAACTTGAATTAGCAACTGAAAATGATTCTCAGGGTGCTAGTGGGGTAAATGCTGATTTATTAAGACGTTTATCAAATCTTGAAAAAATTATTTATGGAAAAGAGTAATACTTTAGACAAACGCTGCATTTTTTATAATGTAGAGGAAAGTCCATGCTAGCACAATCTGAGATGATTGTAGTGTTCGTGTAAGAGGAAAAAATAACTCTTAGTAGTACTTTGTACTAACGGCTCCGAATTAACCTAAGTCAATTGATATGGTTATATTAGGTATAAAAGTGCCATAGTGACGATTTTCTTTAGAAATAAAGAAAGTGGAACGAGGTAAACCCCGCGAGCTAGAAACCCAAATTTGGTAGGGGAACTCTAATAGGAAATTGAACCGATTTAGGGACCGAAAGGTAGATAAATGTTTGTCACCCTAGTGGTACAGAACATGGCTTATTAAGTATTATTATTTTTTTTTTAGAATTGAGGTTTTTTGAAAGTGAAAGAAATTGGGGAGAAACTTAGAGAAACACGTGAAAGTATGGGAATATCCATTGAAGAAGCTGCTGAAGATTTAAAACTAAAACCTTCTCAATTGAAAGATATAGAAGAAGGAAATAAAGAAGCTTTCAAGGATATTTTTTATCTTAAATATTTTATTAGAGATTATTCTAAATATTTAGGATTAGACTATGAAACAATGGTTGATGATTTTAATGAATTTTTGTTTGATTATACATCTAAAATATCAATAGATGATATAAAAAAAGCAAGTAATAAAAATAAAGAAAAAAACAAAGTTAAGAAGATTATTTCACCATATACAATAGATAAAGAAAAAGAAATAAAACTTCCTAGATATATTATTATTGGAGTTACTATTCTAGTAATAATGATTATATCAGTAATTGTTATATTATTTTTAAATAATAATGGTGATAATAAAGATATAAACAATAAAGATATAGCTTATGTATCAAGGGGTGATAATAATGGCAAAGCAAAAGAATAAAATTAGAATGAATTTACCTAATAAGATAACAATCATACGAATTATTATGGCAATTTTTATAATAGTTATTATGGTGTTACCTTTTGATATGATAGGAATTAGATTACCACAATTTTTTGTTAATGAAAAATTAGTAGTAGATACCAAATATATAATATCAGGTGTATTATTTATATTAGCATCAGTTACTGATTTTATAGATGGTAAAATTGCTAGAAGTTATAACATGGTTACTGATTTTGGTAAGTTAATAGATGCTATTGCAGATAAAATATTAGTTAATTCTGTATTAATATTATTAGCTGCATCAGGAGATATACATCCTATTATTCCAGTAATTGTTATTGTAAGAGATAGTATAGTAAATTCAATTAAGATGATTGCAGCTAGTAAAGGTAAAGTAGTTGCTGCTATTAAATCAGGAAAAATTAAGACAGCATGTCTTATGACAGGTATAGCACTTACACTTTTCTATAATATGCCATTTGAATTTATTAATTTACGTGTAGCAGATTTCTTATTATTTGTTGCTACAGTATTATCTTTATATTCAGGTATACAATATTATATATTAAATAAAGATATATTATTTGAAGATTAAGAGTTAAAAAATAACTCTTTTTTTGTTATAATTATACTAGGTGGTAGCATATGAATAAAAATATATTAAGGGGAATAATAGTTGTATTATTTATACTGGGATTTGGATTAGGTATATGTTGCTTTTTGGTAGAAAGTATTGATAAAAAAAGTGTTCCAACAAGTAATTATAATCAGAATGAAAAGATAAAATTATCAAGTGAATTTTATAATTTAAATGATTATAAAGGTTCATCTATAGGTAATTTTGAAGAAATTAGTATAATGGATGGTATTTGGCCAGGATATAAACCTACAAATCAAAGAACTATGGAACAATATAACAAAGATATAGAAAAAGCTAAAGATTTAAAAGCAGAGATTATTAATAATTTAATAAAAGAAAAAAAATCGTTTATAGTAACAGTTCAAAATGCATCTGTTTGTACATCAACTATAAATTCATTAGATTCAAATACAACGAAATTTTGTAATGAAAATAAAATATATTGTTTTTTAATGGGTACAGATGTATTCTTTAAAACAGATTTGCATAAAACAGTTACATATGTACCAACTACTATTATAGTAAAAGAAGGTGAAGTATATAAATATACTGATCCAAATAGTGATGAATTTATAGATTTTGAAACAAATTATGAAAAAGTCAAAGAATGGTTAGAAAGATATATAGTTATTGAGTAGGAGGAGTGATAATATGGATAATAAGGCAATGAAATGGATAATTATAATACTTGCTATAGTAAGTGTGGGAATAGGTATAATATATTTTACTATGGATAAAGATAGTAATAAAAATAATAATTCTAATACATTAAAAGAGTTACCTAAACCAGAAGTTACAGGTGGTACTAGAGGACAATTGGGTATAGATAAAAATATAAATGAACAAAATATTGATGAATATTTAAATAGAGAAGATGCTGTATATAGAGATATGAGAATGTTGGAAGATCCAGCACAATATGAATCAATAGGTGGAGATAGATATTTATCTGGATATATAAAAGGATTTGAAGTAATACCTCTTCCATACATAATACCTGTGGAAGGATTACCTAGTGAAGTAGGTGAAACATATAAAGGTGATACATTATTTAGTTATGTAGATAATAAATATGTAGCAAATTATGAAGAATCAATGAGTATAATAGAAAAAATATTCCCTAAAGATAAGGTTATATTCTTAATGTGTGGTGGTGGCGGATACGCTGGTATGACTAAAAATTTTTTAGTAGCATTAGGATGGAATGAAGAAAAGATATATAACGTAGGTGGATATTGGTACTATGAAGGTAAAAATAAAGTAGAGGTTAAAAAAGTAGTAGATAATAAAGTAACTTATGACTTTGAAAATGTACCATATCATAAAATAGAGTTTGATAAATTAACAAAGAGTAAAGATTATGATAATAATCATAAAGTATCAGTAACAGGTATAACAATTAATACTAAAAAAGTAAGTGTAGAAGAAGGTAGTAGTTATAAATTAAATGTTATAGTATTACCTAATGAAGCTACAAATAAAAATGTTAAATGGACTAGTAGTAATGAAAAAATTGCTACCGTAGATAATACTGGATTAGTAAGTACTAAGAGTGCAGGAACAGTAAAAATAAATGCTATAACTTTAGATGGTAATAAATCAGTATCATGTGAAGTAACTGTTACTAAGAAACCAAATACAAATCATGTTGTATTATCTGATATAAAAAAAGAAAAGAAAGAATTTGATGCTATATCATATGATACTTTAACTGATAAATTTAATTCTAAAGTGTATGATAAAAATTTTGATTTAATTGTGTCAGAAGAAGAATTTACAAAAGAAGAAGAATTATATAAAAAAGAAATTAAAAAGCATATTAATGAAAAAACAAAAATAATAAATAGTTTAATTGATAATAAAAAAAGCTTTATAATATTATTTTCATTAACTACATGTGGTGCTAATAATACTTTTAGAAAAAAAGATTCAGCAAAAAAAATATTGGATAATAATAAAGTAGATTATATTAATATAGCTTATGGTGGTGAAGATGGATTAAAAGATTCTAAATTATATAGTCAGCTTGAATATGGAAATAATGTGACATTTATGACTATAATTAAAAATGGAAAAATATATGCATATGCTGATGAATCAAAATATTCATTTAATAATGATAAAGATGTTAAAAATTGGTTAAGTAAATATATAGATATAAAATAAAGAGTTATAAAATAACTCTTTTTTTATATACTTTAATAGGTGATAATATGTTTAAATTTATATCTAAAGTATTTATTATTACTATTATAACTTTATTTAGTTTAATACTTATTAAATCTAATAAGAAGGTTAAAAGATTAGTATATAATTATGTATATAGTGAAAATATATCATTTAGTAAAATATATAGTTTATATAGAAAATATTTAGGTAGTAATGCATTAATAGATAAAAAAATATTAACTCCAGTATTTAATGAACAATTAGTATATAGTAATAAAGAAAAATATAAAGAAGGTCTTAAATTAAGTGTAGAAGATGAATATTTAGTACCTAACTTAGATACAGGATTAGTAATATTTATAGGTAAAAAGGAAGGGTATGGTAATGTAGTTATTGTAGAAGGGTTAGATGGTGTAAATATATGGTATGGTAATTTAAGTAATGTAAATGTTAAGTTATATGATTATATAGATAAAGGAAGCTTGATAGGTAATTGTAATAATAATTTATATTTAGTATATAAGAAAGATGGAAAAATAATTGATATACAAGATAAAATCTAGTATTGTAATACATCCATTATATTATTTAGTATTAGTTATAATGACATTTACAGGTTTACTTAAATATTACTTTTTATATACATTAGTAATAATTATTCACGAGTTAGGACATATCTTTGCAAGCATTATACTTAGATGGAAAATAGATAAAGTAACTATATATCCATTTGGATGTATGACTACATTTAGTAATAATTTAAATTCTTCTATGATAGAAGAATTTTTAATACTTATTATGGGTCCATTATTTCAAATAGTATTTTATATGATATATCCAACTAAATATCATTATTTTATTCTTATATTTAATTTATTACCTATATATCCATTAGATGGTTCTAAAATATTATTTTTATTATTTAATAAATTATCTAGTTATTATAAATCATACATTTATGTATATATTATTTCTTATATTACTATTATTATTTTAATAATATATAATTTTGATTTTATAAGTATAGTAGTATTATTAAATTTATTATATGATGTTTATAAATATAATAAAAATATACATAATACTATGTTAAAGTTTTTATATGAAAGATATAAATATAAATATATATTTAAGAAAAATAATATAATTATTGGTAATAAAATATATAGTATGAAAAGAAGTAAAAATAACTATTTTTATATAAATAATAAAATAGTAAATGAATATAAAATACTTAGTAAAATATTTAAAAAATAATAAATTTGACTAAATATAAGGTGAGTGTTAGAATACTTGTCAAATAAGGGGTATTTATGACTATTAGGGAATTATTAGAAAGTAAAAAGTATTTCAAAATTAAGAAAAAGCTAATTAGTAAAAAAATAGATAAAGAATTAGATTACAAATTAGTAGATTTCTTAATTTATGAAAGTAATAAAATTGATGAATCTTACATAAATGATAAATCGTTTATGTCTTTTCTTGATGATAAGATGTGTGAGTTTATAAGAAAAAGAGATTATATTCCTGATAGGTTATATAAAGTTATTAAAGAAGATATAGATATTAATTCTAGTAATGCAGAACGTTATGAATCACATAATAAGTTAAATAAAAGTATTGATTGTTTATTAAATAACTGTTTGTTTCCTAAAAGTATTGGTACTATGATAACAAATAATTTAAATCAAATATTTAATTTTGGATTAATAACTATTTTTACAGAATATACTGATTGTGATTATATATTAAACCCTAACTTAACTAATGTAGATGGATTTTATGATAAATATATATATGCTATTGACAGATATGTTACTAAAATATGTAAGGATAAATATGATATATATAGAAAAACTAATGAAGATATATATAGATTTAATTGTGATATGAATTCATTTTACATATATGAATTAGTAGATCATATAGTACAATTTTTTCCTAGTTCAGAGTTATTAAAAGAAGATACTATAAAAATTATATCTAAGTACAAGACAAGATTTGAAAAACAATTATTTGAGAAAATGTCTGAAGATGATAAAAAACTTATATATTTATTAGAAAAATATATATTTAATGGTATAGCTATAGATAATTGGTTTACAAGTCATTTTATTAAAATCCCAGAAAATGTAATAGAATTTATATTTGACAATTATTTAGAATTAATATGTATAAATACTGAAGATATATTTATATTACTTGAGAATGTTGAAAAAATATATGGTACTAAATATTTAGATAAGATTATTACATGCATAGATGGTAATAAAGAATATTTTTTAAATTCTATGGTTATGCCTATAGTTGATAAAAAAAATATTAATGTATATAAGGATGCTAAAGAAATAGTAAGACTTATTGTTGATGAAATAATGGAAAATGAAAATATTAAACATTATGAGGATATAAAAAGAATTGGTATAGGACGTTCATCAAGAGTTTATAAGATAGGTAATAAGGTGCTTAAAATAGGACGTGCTAAAATGAGATTAACTTTAAATTATCCTAATAATCCTTATATAATTAAACCATTAATGAGAAAAATTATTAAATTTGGATTAGATGAAGTAATATTTGAAGTTCAAGAATATGTACCTAGTTATAAACCAACAAAAGAAGAAAAAGAAAAATTATATTTAAATTTAAGAAAATTGGGAATAATATGGATTGATCCTAATAGTACTAATTTTAGTAAGTTAGAAAAAGATAATAAAATATATTGGAATAAAAGGTTAGAACCAAGTGATGAAGCATTAAATCTTACAAGTGGTGTTTCTAGTGATATAATGCTTCATAAAGATGATATAGTAATAAATGATGCAGATGCATTTTATACACCATTTTGTGATAGAATAAGAGGTATAAAAACAGATATTACTATAATAAAGGATGTATATGATTTTGAAAAGAAATATTTAAAGAGTAAAAAAATAATATAATTTGAATTTTTTCTTTAAAAATTAAGGGAAATGTTTGACAAATAAAGGGTTATGTGTTAAAATCTTTAATTGTGTAGAACCTCATTCTACAACCGCACAGAAAAGGTATTTAACTGTTATGACCTTAATGGCGAGTCTTAGATTATTAAAGGAGGAAAATATGAAAGCTGTTATTGAAACTGGTGGAAAACAATATTATGTTGAAGAAGGTACAGTTCTTTATGTTGAAAAACTTGATGTTGAAGAGGGTAAAGAAGTTACTTTCGATAAAGTTTTAATGGTAAATGGTAAAGCTGGTAGTCCATACGTTAAAGGAGCTAAAGTTGTTGCTTCTGTAGTAAGACAAGGTAAAGCTAAAAAAGTAGTTGTATACAAATACAATCCTAAAAAGAATTATCATAAAACTCAAGGTCATCGTCAACCATATACTAAAGTTGAAATTAAATCTATTAAAGAAAAATAATTATGATTACAATAGATATTAAGAAAAAAGATGATGTAGTTAATTTTATAAGGATATCAGGACATGCAGAATATGCAGATGAAGGTTATGATATCGTTTGTGCATCCGTATCTTGTATAGCAATTACAACAGTAAATGCTTTGATAAGTATAAATGAGGACTGTTTAGTTTATACAGAATCTGATGGACTATTAGAGATAGGTATATTAAAACATGATGAAGTTATTGATAAATTAGTAAATAATATGATAACTTTATTAACAAAACTATCGGAAGATTATAAAGAAAATATTAAAATAAACTAAGGTAGGAGGTGCTTATAATGAAATTTATGGCATTAAATATCCAATTATTTGCTCACAAAAAAGGTCAAGGTTCAACTAAGAACGGACGTGATTCAGAATCTAAGAGATTAGGAGCTAAAGCTGCTGATGGAGAATATGTAACTGGTGGTTCTATTATATATAGACAAAGAGGAACTAGAATTTATCCAGGTACAAATGTAGGTATTGGATCAGATGATACTTTATATGCTAAAATTAGTGGATATGTAAAATTTGAACGTTTAGGTAGAGATAAAAAACAAGCAAGTGTTTATACTACAAAAGAAGGAAAATAGACTTATGTCTATTTTTTTTTATTTATTTTTTATATAATAATAATAGAGAGTGATAACATGAACGATAATGAATTTTTAAAACTTGTAAGATATTTGAATTGGGATAAAACTAAAGAATATTTAGATAGTCACAATATTAATGAAGTATTAAGTTTACTTAGTAGAAATAATGATTTGTATAAAGATAGATTTGATTATATTTATAATTATTATTCTAATCAAAAAATAACTAAAGAAATTGCGATGATTTGTATTAATAAAAGAATAATAGATATAAATAATCTTCCTAGTTATATGTATGAAGATACTTCTTATATAGATTATATAGCGCAAAATGCTAGTTTTTTTGCTGATGAAAGAGTTGAATTTGTAAACTCTTTAATTGAACATGATTGTTTAACTGAGACTGTTATGAATAAATTTTTTAGATATGGTATTGATGAAAAAGGATATGATGCTAGATTATTTAGTGATACTAAATATACTCTTCCTTTAGCACGTATAGATGGTAAATATGGTTTTTTATTTAAAAAAGAAGGTATTACTAACGAAATAATAGATACAATACTAAATCATGGTGGTTCTTATAATTCATATGAAAAATATCAAGATTGTGATTTATATAAAAATTATTATTATATATCTAAATCATTAGAAAAGAATCAAGATACAATAAAATATATAATTAATAATTATAGTAATTATACTAAAGAAGAAGCATTTGAATTAGTAAAGATCGCTGTTAAAATAAGAATGGATAATAGGATATTTGATTTATTAAATAAAGATGCAAAATTTATTTTATATTATATAAATAATTATCAATATGCTACTGTAAATCTAGATAGAATATCTGATGAATATATTAAAGATGATACAAATGGTATAGTTAAAGCATATATTGATAAGGGGCTATCCATTAATAATCATACTCCTAAGCTTGTTTTAGAGAATGAAACATATATAGATTATTATACTGACAAGGTAATAGAAAAAAAAGGTAATTTTTATTGGTTTGAGTATGTTGGAAAAAATATAATAGATAATCCTTCAAATGGTATAGTATATAAAGCTATAGATAATGGATGTGCTACATACGATATAATTTTAACTAAACCAGAGTATATTAATAAATTTATAGAAGTAAATAAAAATGTACGTGATTTATATTCTAAAATATCTGATAGTATTAAATTTGATCCATCTAATAATGTAATAAATAATATGATGGATAAAGATTATTATATATTTACATCTCATGAAGAGTTATTTCATATAAAAGAATATGTATTACACTATATAAATACTATTAATTCTAAGAGTTCTTATAAACTTAAAGATGTAGTTGATAATTGTGATATTAATATAATATTAGATAATAACTTAGTAGAAGATATAATTGAATTAGGTTATAAAATAACTAATACTACACCAAAAGAAATATTGGAAAATAAAGATTTTATATATTATTACTGTGATTGTTGTATAAAAAGAAGAGATACTAATGTTAATTCTTTAAATGATATCTTTAAGTTATTAAGTGATGAAATTATTAATGATCCAAGTAATGGTGTTATATTGAATGCTATAAGAAATGGATATTTCTATAGTAATGATACTGATAAAAGAATTATTAATAATAAAGAATATATATTAGAATTAATACAATCTGAAGATATAACTTGGAGTATATATTTAATTAATAATTTATCTGATGAAATGTTAAATGATAGAAATATAGTTATTCCATGTATTGAAAAAGGTTATAGATATGAAGAGGGTAAGACTCCTAAGGTATTATATCAAGTAGATTATTTAAAAAAATATTTTGCTTATTATAATGGAAGTAATCCATTATGGATAGCATTTAATCATATTATTCCATATGTTCCTGAAGAAGTATTAAATGATTCAAGTAATGGATTAGTATATAGTGCATTTGATTATGGATATGAAATTAATTTATATACACCAAATATAATAAAAGATAATTTAGATTATGTATTATATTATGCTAAATTACATATAAAAGGAATGACTACATTATTTTATAATTTAAAACCAGATGATGAGAAATATTATAATAATGAAAAATTTGTATATTCAATATTAGATTATGGATATTTATTATCAAATCAGACACCTAATACTATAAAAAATAATTATAATTATATAATGTATGCATTAAAATATGGAAGAATTGATGATTATACATTTAAAGTTCCTAAAAATCTTATTGATGAAAAAATGGCTAGATTATTAATTGCTAATAAATGCTATAGATCTGTTGGGGAAGAATTTTATAAACAATTTAATTTAGATTATGAATATGTAATTAAAAGAGGTGATTTTTATCTTTTAAATGGTGAGCCTATGGCTCAATTTTTAAGAGCTAATAGAGATAATGAACTTACTATTGATATGATAGATAAAGAATGGTTAAAAGATAAAAATAAGGTAAGAGCACTTATTAATTATTTACCCAATGTAATAGATTATATTGATGATAATATGGTTGATGAAGAATTAATAAGTTATGCATTTATAAATGATTATGAATTTAATAATATAGATAAATTAACTAGTTATATAAATAAAGTAGGATTAAAAGAAATAATTAAATATAATACTCAAATAATAGAAAAATATACAGAGGAAGAATTTAATAATTTATTTAATCAAGATTATGAAGAAATAATAAGATATGCTGTAGAAAAAGGATATAGTATAAAGAATGCAATAGTTGACTTACCTGTTAATTTAAATAATAAAAAATTTATTATGATAGCTATTGATAACAATGTAGTAGATGTAGTAAATTATGTAGATTTTAAATTAGATAGAGACTTATTCGAAAAGATATGGACTAAAAATATTACTATACCTTTGCTTAATGATAATATAAAGGAACAAATTATAAATAATGAGGAATTATTTGATATAATTCTTAAAAGTACTAAACAAAAGAAATTATGTTCAATAAGTTTATTTTATCCAAAAAATGTATCTCATAAGAATTTAAATATATTATTAGACCAAGTATTAATTGGATATAAAATAAGTAATAGAGATTTATTTGTATATAATTTAAGTTATTTATTTGCTAAGAATAAAGAATTATTTTATAATTTGAATTTAGAAATATTAACAGATAAATTTTTGTTTTTAGGAATAGAAACAATCAATAGAATAATACCAGATAAAGGATTATTATTTAAAGTTACTAGGTTAAATGAAAATAAATTAAAAATATTTAATATATGTATTAACTATTTATATAGCCTAAATTTAGATATAAATGTTAATGATATATTATATAAAGTTGTATCTAGTTTAGATAGTGGTAATTTTAATAATATGTGTAAAAGTATTAATGAAAACTTTAAACGTATGGATGTATTAATAGATACATTAAAAAAAGGTACTACAAAAGGAAGAAATATAGCATTTTTAGATAATTTAATTAATATATTATATATGGAAAACGATCATTATAATATAGAAAGTTTTATTGATATAAATCATTTTATAGATAAGAAAAATGAATATTTTAATAGTCATATTTTATTTGATTTAAATGGTATAAAAGATTTAATATTAGAAAAATATTATAATATGAATTATTCTACTGGAGAATTTATATATAGGAGATACTGCTATAAAAAAGAAGATATAGAAAAAATAAATGATGTTAAAATAAGAAAAATATTATATGATTTAATATTTTTAATGGAATGTGATGATATAGATATTTTAAAAAATGTATTTTTAAATTTGAGTATAGAAAATATAGATTTTAAATATTCTGTATTGTTAGAACAATTAATAAGAAATATATATATTGAGCAATATAATGATAAATTATCTAGTAATAAAATAATTAATATAGAAGATAATATATATGAAGTAGAAGATAATGTTAATTTATTAGTACACGTATTAGGTGCATATAATTCTAAATATAAAGAACCAGCTAATTTTAAAGATGAATGGAATATAGAATTAATGAAAAATCATGGGGTATGTACTTCTTATATAACTAATCAAAATTTATCTACTGCAAGAAATATTAAATATCCAACATTAGTATTTAATGAATTAGAGAATAATTCTATGTTATTATCTTCTCCAGATGATATAGCGTCTAATTCTATGAATGAATCATTTGCAACTAGTTTGATGAGGCCTTGTTGTTTTTTACAACCTGATACTATGATAGATGAAACAAGATATCATCATAATGAAATAGTTTTAGAAAGAAAATACTTAGATGATAAGAGTAATATTAATTATAAGAGATTACCTAATTATGTATTATTTATAGCTAATAAAGATTATATTAATGAGGATGAATCATTAAATATGGATAAGATAAAATCTACTGATTTATGGAGAATGACTGAAAAAGCATCTAAAAATTTTGGCATTCCTATACTTATTATTAATAAAGTTAAAATTAATAAAAAAGAAATAGAAGAAATAAATAAATTAAAAGAAGAAATGATATCTACAAATAACTATTTATTAATAAATAAAATAATAGTTAGATATATGAACAATTTGATGGATTTAGATAATATAATTACAACAGATGATTTAGATAATTTTATAAATAGTATGTTAAAATTATCTGGTGAGATTGAAAATGGGAAAGAAATATTAGAAATTTTAATGTATACAATAACAGAAGAAAATAGAAAATTTAATGATCATAAAGCAGAAAAAAAATATAATTACATAAATAAATTTGAAACTATTGTATATGATAAAATAAGAGAGTATAATAAGAGCGTAGAAGATGATAAAAAAATGTCAATTTAATAAATATTTTTTATAGAAAAATTAAAAAATATAAAAAAAGTAAATTATCAAAAAGTTCAAAAAATAAAAAAATAATTTTTAAATAAAAATAAAGAAATTTTACAAAAACTATTGAAAAATAAAGGTAAATGTGCTATTACCTTTATTTTTTTATAAAAATAAAAATTCTAAAAAATAGAAAAAGTAAAGTTTACAAAAAATAAAATATTTAAAAATAATGGCGTAAGGTAATACTTTCAAAAAACAATAAAAAAGTGATAAAAAAGTATTGAAATTGATATAATTATGAGAGTATAATTTAGCTAGAAGTAGGAGGTAAAAAATATGTCAGACAAACAAAATAAGATAATGCTTGATGTTATTAAGCGCAACGGTAGAAAAGTAGATTTTGATGCTAGTAAAATAGCTCTTGCTATAAAGAAAGGTTTTGATGATGTTAATAATCAAAACGAAGGTGAAGAGGGAAAAACTATTTATACTAGTAAAGATGTAAATAAAGTTTACCTAGGTGTATTAAAAAATATCGAGAAAAAATACAAGAATGAAACAAGAATTAAGATTGAAGAAATTCAAGATTTAATAGAAATAGAATTAGATAAGCAAGGATATGAAGAAGTTCAAAAATCTTTTGCTGAATATAGAGAAAGAAGAGCAAATTCTCGTGAAGCATTTGCTAGTGATAAAAAAATTCATAAATTTTTAAAAACTCTTGAAGGTTTAGGATTAAAGAGTGCTAATGAAGATGATACAAAAAGAGAAAATGCTAATATTGATGGAGATAGTGCTATGGGTACTATGCTTCAATATGGTTCTACAGTATCAAAAGAATTTGCTAAAGCATACTTAATGAAGAAAAAATTCTCAATGGCTCATGATGAAGGAGATATACATATTCATGATATGGACTTCTTAGCTATGGGTACAACAACATGTATGCAAATAGAATTAGATAGATTATTTAAAAAAGGATTTTCAACTGGACATGGTCATTTAAGAACACCAGCTTCTATAGCATCTTATAGTGCATTAGCTGCTATAGCAATTCAATCAAATCAAAATGATCAACATGGTGGACAATCAATTCCTGCATTTGATTATTATATGGCTCCAGGTGTACTTAAAACATTTAAAAAAGAATTTAAACAACAAATATATGATTTATTAGATTATGAAGACTTATTACCATTTATAAATATGGATAGAGTTGCTAAAGAAATTGATAAATTAAATAGTATTGAGTTAGATGTTGATATGTTTAAATTTGCATATAGTGATTCAAAGGAAATGAAAAGATTATTTGAAAAATCTTATGAAAAAGCTATGGCTAAAACAGATAGACAAACATATCAAGCTATGGAAGCATTTATTCATAATTTAAATACAATGCATTCAAGAGCAGGAGCTCAAGTACCTTTTTCTTCAATTAACTTTGGTACAGATACTTCTACAGAAGGTAGGATGGTAATTAAGAATTTCTTAGAAGCAACTGAAGCAGGATTAGGTAAAGGTGAAACTCCTATATTCCCAGTATCAATATTTAAAGTAAAAGAGGGAGTAAATTATAATCCAGAAGATAAGAATTATGATTTATTTAAATTAGCATGTAGAGTAAGTGCTAAAAGATTATTCCCTAACTTCTCATTTATAGATGCACCATTTAATTTAGCATTCTATAAAGAAGGAGATTTTAGAACTGAAGTTGGATACATGGGATGTCGTACAAGAGTTATGTCTGATATAACTGATCCAAATAATCAAACTACTGGTGGTAGAGGTAACTTATCATTTACTTCTATTAACTTACCAAGAATTGCAATTAAACATGGTATTTGCTTAAAAGAAAGAGACAAAGCAGATATGAAAGGTTTCTATGAAGATTTATCAGAAATGATGGATTTAGTTAAAGACCAATTACTTGAAAGATTTGAAATTCAATGTAATAAAAGAGTTTATAACTTCCCATTCTTATTAGGTTCAGGTGTATGGACTGATGGTGATAAGTTAAAACCAACAGATAGATTAAGAAAAATATTAAAACATGGTAGTTTAACAATTGGATTTATTGGGTTAGCAGAAACATTAAAAGCTTTAATTGGAAAACATCATGGTGAAAGTAAAGAAGCTCAAAAATTAGGATTAGAAATTATTGGGTTTATGAGAAAAAGAACAGATGAATATACTAAAACATATAATTTAAATTTTGCTTTAATAGCAACTCCTGCTGAAGGATTGTCAGGTAGATTTGTTAATATAGATAGAGCTATATATGGAAGCATTAAAGGTGTTACTGATAGAAAGTATTATACTAATTCATTCCATATACCAGTATATTATAATATAAGTATTAAAGATAAAATTGAGTTAGAAGCTCCATACCATAATTTAACTAATGGTGGACATATTTCATATATTGAATTAGATGGAGATACAGTTCAAAATGTAGATGCATTTGAAAGTGTAATTAGATTAATGAAAGAATCTGGTATTGGATATGGTGCTATTAACCATCCAGTAGATAGAGACCCAGTATGTGGATATGTTGGAGTTATTAAAGATGTTTGTCCAGGATGTGGAAGAAAAGAATTTGATGCAGTTCCACTTGAGACAATAAAATCACTAAATTGTGATTGTTAGGAGATTTTATGACACGCGAGGAAGTTTTAAGAACAAGTAATGTTATTAAACAAGCTAAGAGTGCACAATTAAAAAGAGAACAAAATATTGTCGGAGGTACTCCTTATAATAATCCCTTTGAAACCGAAGACATTTTAGAACATAAATCAATTGAAGAATTACTTGAATTGAAAGAAAAATTAGGATATGGTACTGAACAAAATAATGTTCATACTAGAATGATATAAAAAGAGGAGGATTTATTTATGGAAAAATTAGTTGGTGAAGGTGTAGGATTCGAAAGAATTAGAAGAGTTACAGGATATCTAAGTGGAGATGTAAGCAGATTTAATAATGGTAAAAGAGCTGAAGAAAAAGATAGAGTAAAACACACTGGTATTAAAGATATCAAATGTAATGTTACAAAGAAGTAGAAAATGAAAATACGTGTTGCATCTGATTTACAAAAAGATAGCATAGTAGATGGAAAAGGAGTTAGGACAGTATTATGGACACAAGGTTGTGCACATTGCTGTCCTAATTGTCACAATCCAGGTACATGGGATTTCAATGGTGGAGAACTAGTAGATGTAGAAGAAGTTATTGATAGAATATTAGATTTAGAATATCAAGATGGAATTACATTTAGTGGTGGAGATCCTTTTTATCAACCAGAAGCATGTGCAGAAGTTGCTAAAGCTATAATTGAAAATACTGATATGAACATTTGGTGTTATACAGGTTTTACTTTTGAACAATTAATGAAATTAAGCAAGAAAAATAAAGCTATAATGGATTTCCTTGAAAAAATTGATGTATTAGTAGATGGCCCTTTTATTCAAAAATTACATAGTTATGAATTAAAATTTAGAGGTTCTAGTAATCAAAGAGTTATTGATGTAAAAGAAACTCTAAAAAAAGGTGAAATAGTATTAGCTGATATAGATGAATATGAAGAAGAAGCTAATTTTGGTAGATATAGCTATCAAGGAATGTATATTTAAACTGCACTTATGCAGTTTTTTTGAATAATTTTTTTATCTTTGTATAAAATAAATAATGAGGGATATTATGATAAAAAAATTATTTTATTTATTTTTTCCATTAGTATTAGGAAGTATAGTAGGAATATTAGTAAATGGTAGTATAGATTATAATACATTAGTTAAACCACCACTTAGTCCACCAGGTATTATTTTTCCTATTATGTGGTCCATATTATATTTATTAATGGGTATATCATATTATATATATAGAAAATATAATAATGATAATTTAATATATTATGCACAATTATTTGTAAATTTATTATGGACTATAATATTTTTTACACTTAAATTACGTTTATTTGGATTAATATGGATAATATTATTACTAGTATTAATAATTATTATGTATAAAAGATTTAATAACTATAATAAGTTATCATCATACTTATTAATTCCATATATTATATGGGTAGTGTTTGCTACATATTTAACAATAGGAATAAACATACTAAACTAAATATAGTTTAGTATTTTTCTTTTAAAATAATATAAAATATATTATAATATATAGTAGGTGATACGATGAAAGATTTAAAAGTAGTATTTATGGGAACACCAGATTTTAGTGTTCCAGTATTAAAAATGTTAATTAATAATACTAATGTAATTGGTGTAGTAACACAACCTGATAAACCAGTAGGTAGAAGTGGAAAAATAAGTATTACTCCAGTAAAACAGGTAGCATTAGAAAATAATATACAAGTATTTCAACCAAATAAGATAAGAGAAGAATATCAAGATATATTAAATTTAAATCCAGATATTATAATTACATGTGCATATGGACAATTAATACCAAAAGAAGTATTAGATTATCCTAGATTAGGTTGTATAAATGTACATGCTTCATTACTTCCATATCATAGAGGAGGAGCACCAATACATAGAGCTATTATAAATGGTGATAAAGTATCAGGTGTTACAATTATGTATATGGGTGAAGGTATGGATAGTGGAGACATTATTACACAAAGTGAAGTGGAAATATTAGATACTGATACAGCTGAAAGCTTATTTGATAAATTATCTATATTAGGTAGTGAATTATTATTTAATACTTTACCAAGTATAATAGAAGGTACTAATGAAAGAATAAAACAAGATGATAGTATTGCAACATACTCATATAATATTAAACCAGAAGAAGAAAAAGTTGATTTTAATAAAACAAGAAGAGAAGTATTTAATCAAATTAGAGGATTAAATAGTTGGCCTGTTGCTTACACTTATTTAGATGGTAAAAGATTAAAAGTATGGGAATCACGTATAGGTAATAAGTATGATTATATAGAAACAGGAATAATAACTAACATATATAAAGATGGTATAGGAGTATCAACTAAAGATGGAGAACTAATACTTACTGTTATACAACCAGAAGGAAAGAAAAAGATGAAGTCATCTGATTATTTAAATGGATTAAATAATAAAAAAGAATTATTGAATAAAAAGTTGGGGTAGTTAAATGAAACAGTTTATAGAGATAGTAAAAGGTATATTTTCTGATAAAAGGAAAAGATCAGGTATAGGTGTTATTGCATGCATATTATTTATGTTTTTAATGGTAATGATGGTAAGACCACAAGCTGAATCATATAGAAAAACAATTAATAAGTCTAATAGTAATATTAAAAAAACAAATAGTAAAAATGCTATTGAAAACTATGGAAATATGAATTCATATGAAGTTACATATGATATTAATGTTATAGAAAAAAATATAAATAAAACATATAAAATTACAGGAACTTATTATGAAGATAAATATTATTTAATATTAGATAATAAAACATATTATATAGTTGAAGATAAAATATATTTAGTAGATGATATAAATAATAAATTAATATTATTAACTGATAAGAATAGTATTTTTAACAAATTCGATTTTAATTTACTTTTAAAGAAAGA
Organism: uncultured Erysipelotrichaceae bacterium; assembly: GCA_902795975.1. The sequence goes on along the minus strand of CADBNE010000029.1, from coordinate 17,239 downwards.
TACATATAATACTATTAAGTATAGTGAAGAAAAAGCTAAGACAGAATATAAAGATGGAACAGCTACTGTTGAATATTTATATAAGAATTATAAAGGTAATTATATAAATATGGTAGTAAAAGAAGGTAATGGATTAATTAATAGTATAGATTATGATTTTACTAATTATTATGATAAGACAATTTATCAATCATTAAAAGTAAATGTTACATATTCTAATATTGACAATTTATCTAGTTACAATAGAAATTATGACAAATATACTATTGTAGATAATGTTAATATAACTAGTAATAAAGTAGTAAATAGTAATTCTAATGTCATTAGCAATAGTAATAATTTGGAGGCAAACAATGATAGACATTAAATCAGATTCTAGAAAAATAAAAAAGGGAGATAAATTTGTAGCACTTAGAGGTATATCTAGTGATGGACATGATTATATAGATAAGGCTATAGAATTAGGTGCTAGTGAAATAATAGTTGAAGAAGTAAATAAAGAATATAATGTAAAAACTACAATAGTAGATAATACAAGAGAATATTTAAATAAATATTTATATGATAATTATCATCATATTATAGAAGATATGACTATTATAGGTCTTACAGGTACTAATGGTAAAACAACTACATGTTATTTAATATATCAAGCATTAAATAAATTAGGATATAAATGTGGTTATATAGGTACAGTAGGTTTCTTTCTAGAAGATAAAGTAAGAGATTTACCTAATACTAATCCAGATATTTGTGAAATGTATGATATGATAGTTGAAGCATATGAAAAAGGATTTAAATATGTAGTTTTAGAAGCTAGTAGTCAAGGTATAGCATATGGAAGAATTGAAACATTAGAATTTGATTATGCTGTATTTACAAATTTAACAAGAGACCATTTAGATTATCATAAGACTATGGAAAACTATGCTTTAGCAAAACAACAATTATTTAAACAATTAAAGAAAAAAGGATTAGGTATAGTTAATATTGATGATGCTTATTCAGTATATTATAAAATAGGTAATTATATTACTTATGGATTTAATGATAGTGAATATCAAATAACTAATTATGAAATAACTAAAGATGGTATTACATTTACTATTAATGATGAATATACTATAAAATCTAAATTAATAGGTAAATATAATATATATAATTTATTAGTTGCATATATAATATTAGATAGAATAGGTATTTCATATGAAGATATGAAAAACGTATTTATAGAGTTAAATCCTCCTAGTGGAAGAATGGATATTATAAAATATAATTCAAATACTATAGTTATAGATTATGCACATACTCCAGATGCTATGGAAAATATAATTAATACAATTAAAGAAATAAATCATGAACATTTATATATAGTTTTTGGATGTACTGGAAGTAGAGATAGAGTAAAAAGACCTATGATGACTTCTTTAGCACTTACTCAATCAGATTTTGTATATATTACTAGTGATGATTTACATGAAGAAACATTTGAACAAATTACTAGTGATATGTTGAAGGATAATACATTAAATAATTATGTAGTTATAGAAGATAGAAAAAAAGCAGTTAATGAAGCTATAAATAAATTAAATAAAAATGATATATTATTAATTTTAGGTAAAGGGCATGAAGAATTTATTATTAAAGGTAAAGATAAAATACCATATAATGATAGAAAAGCAGTATTAGAAATAATTAATAATAAAGAAGTAGTAAATAGTTAAAATAACACTTCAATATATTTTGAATAAAATATATTGAGGTGTTTTTATATGTTACAAACTAACTCAAAAAAAGTAAAAAAAGGTGATATATTTATTGCTTTAAAAGGTATAAATGATGATGGTCATAATTATATAGAAGATGCTACTAAAAAAGGTGCTAGTAAAATAATAAGTAATAATGGAGAAGAATATATTAACCAATATATTAAAGATAATTATATAGATATAAATATTATAGGAGTCACAGGTACTAATGGTAAAACAACTACATGTTATTTAATATATCAATTATTAAATAAAATAGGTATTAAGTGTGCATATATAGGTACTATAGGATATATAGTAGATAATATACATGAAGAATTAGATAATACTACACCAAGTAAGTTAGATACATATTATTTATTAAAAAGAAGTAAAGAATTAGATTGTAAATATGTAGTAATGGAAATAAGTAGTCAAGCATTAGAACAAGATAGAGTTGATTTTATTAAATTAGATTATATAATTTATACTAATATAACTAGAGATCATTTAGATTATCATAAGACTATGAATAATTACATTAAAGCTAAATTAAAAATATTTAATTTATTAAAAGATAATGGTGTAGCATTAATTAATAATGATGATAAATATAGTAATTTATTTAAAACAAATAATTATAAAACTTATGGAATAATTAATAAAAGTGATTATATGTTAGATAATTATAAATATAATCTTATTGGTGAATTTAATAAATATAATTTATTAGCATCTATATCTGTACTATACAATATGGGATATACTTATAATGATTTATATAATATAGTAAGTACATTAAAAGAACCTAAAGGAAGAATGGATTTAATAGAATATAATAATAATAAAATAATAGTAGATTATGCACATACTCCAGATGCTTTAGAAAATGTATTAAATACAGTTAAGAATATTAAACATAATAAGATTATTACTATAATAGGCTGTGGAGGAAATAGAGATAAGGGTAAAAGAAAAATAATGGGTAAGCTATCAACTAGATTATCAGATTATGTTATATTTACAAGTGATAATCCTAGATATGAAGATGAATTAGATATAATAAATGATATGATTAGTGAACTTGACATAGATAATTATGAAATAGAGTCAAATAGAAAAAAAGCAATAAAAAGGGGTATACAATTATTGAGTAATAATGATATACTAATGGTGTTAGGTAAAGGACATGAAAATTATCAAATTATCAAAAATAAGAAAATATTTTTTGATGATAAACAAGTGATATTAGATAATATTTAGGAGAGATTGATATGTTAATTTTAGCAAAAGCTGTTCTATCAATGATGATAGGATTTATAATAGCTGGATTATTTGGATATGCTGTTATACCATTACTTAAAAAAAATGTAAAGCAAAGAGTAAGTACATATTTAGAAAAAAAACATAAAGCTAAAGATGGAACACCTACTATGGGAGGAATAATATTTATAATTCCTACTATAATTGCTACAATAATACTATTATTATTAGGTAAGATAGAGATGACTCACAATTTATTAATAGTAATATTTGTATTTATAGCTTATGCTGTATTAGGATTTATAGATGATTATTTAATAATTAAAAGAGGAAATAATATTGGCTTAACTGAATTTCAAAAGTTAGTTGGACAAATATTTATAGCACTTATATTCTTTTATGTATATATGAAATCAGGTGCAGATCCTTCTGTTGATATGCATACATTTGGTATTAAAATAAATATGGGTTGGTTCTATGGAATATTCATATTATTTATGTTAGTAGCAAGTAGTAATGCTGTTAATATTACAGATGGATTAGATGGTCTTGCTGGTGGATTATCACTTATGGCTTTCCTTGCATTAGGATTAATAAGTTGGTATTCAGGATATGATGGAGCAGAAGCTATAGCAATATTCTGTTTTATACTAGTAGGTACTTTATTAGGGTTCTTATTATTTAATACCTATCCTGCCAAAGTATTTATGGGAGATACAGGTTCCTTATCATTAGGAGCAACACTTGCTTCAGTAGCACTTCTTACTAAACATGAAATAACATTTATAGTAATAATGGGTGTATTTATATTTGAAACATTGGTATGTATTATACAAACATTTAGTATGATTGTATTTAGAAGAAAAGTATTCCTTATGACTCCATTTCATCATCATTTAGAAAAATTAGGATGGGAAGAAAGAGACATAGTTAAGTTCTTCTGGGTAATAGGATTAATACTTAGTATGGGTGCTATAGTATTTAGTGTATGGATATAAAGATAATGCTTATGCATTGTCTTTTTTATTTTTTTATAATATAATTTAAATAGTATACTAATCATAGGGAGTGATTTATTAATGAAGAATAAAAAGGTATTATCAATGATAAGTGTTTTTACTATAGCAATATTATTTAATATAAATAATATTAGTGCAGCAAATATAACTTTAGATGCGGGAGAAACTAGTTTAACTGCTAATGAGGGAACAGGTGGAAGTTTAAAAACTAATACGCCAATAGCATATGGATATAGAGTTACTTTTGTAGACCCAAATAATAGTAATAAAAGAGTAGGAAATTCGGTTGACTATTGGGGTCAGGGAAAAATGGTCAGTGATAATGCATGTGCTATAGATGGATATATATGTGATGCTTCAAAATTCGATTGGGATTTTATTTCAAATTATTCAAAATATCAAAATAGTATTAATGAGAATCTAAAAACATCAATATTATACAGATACTATGATTCTAAACATAGTAAAATAGAAGCAATAAGTGGAGAAGGATCAAAACATTATGGTAAGTATTCAGTTTCAAATACTTATAAAGATTTTCTAATACCAAAATATAGAGATTATTTAGTGAAACTTACTAATTGTGATAATTTAAAGTCAGAAAAAAATGTATTACTTTCAGCACAAATAAATGACTCATGTTATAACAATAATTATGTTAAATTTGCATATTACTCATTAAAAGAAGCTGCTTCAAAATCTGATTATACTTCATATTCAACATTAATAAGAGATGCTAAAGCTGTTGATGTTGCAGGTAAAACTAATGCACAAATAGTAAGTGCTGCAAGAAATTATATTATGATAGTTGAACCTTTAACAGCTATAAGAACAAATAAATCTGGAGAATATACATTAAGTAATCCTATATATATAGGTACTATGTATGAATTATATAAAATGGGAGCAATTACAGCTACAGGTGGTGCATGGACATATGATAGATATTCATATATAAATACTAAAATGTATAATAAACAAGCTGTAGGTGGAGTTGCTGCTTGTAGCAATGGAACTATTGGTGGAAAAATTGCTAATCTAGATAAAGGTGGATGTAGTGGTGCATTTACTGTTAAAATAGCTGATTTATTTCCATGTGCTTCAACTGTAAATAGTTTATTTAAATCTTATAAAAATAAAAAAATAAAATCATCAGAATATGATTCGTCTGTACAAAAAGCTTGTACTGCAGCAGGAATAAGTGACTGTAGTTGGCTTAAAATAGGTTCTGATGAAGATGAACCTTTATATAAACAATATGGCGTTAATCCAGAAAGTGTGACTTCATGTGATATGCCTACATGTAATACTGTAGCGAAAGCTATTAGTTCAAAATATTCTTCATCATCAGAATTTAAAAAAGCCATGAGCAATTTAGGATTTAAATTAGGTAGTTTAACTAATGCAGATGCATATTATAGTAATCCACAAATAATTAATAGTAATACGAATTTATGTGATGCTACTGTATGTAATACATTATTAAATATTATTAAAGCTAGTAAAAATAAAGTAAATGAAAAAATAGAAGCACTTAATAAAATTACTGGAGAAAAATATGCATTATTGGATAAAACTATATTAGATGAAACAGGATATGAACCATATTGTGGTGGTATAGAAAAATGTCTTGTTAATCCTATAACACCATCATGTGATGCTGCAAATAGTAAATTTACATTTAAAGATGCCGAAAAGAATAGTGATAATATTAATTGTGATTTTTCTAAGATAGCTTATAATAGTGTGAATAAAGACGAGGTAATACCAAAATCAGTTCAAACAAGTGTTGATAAAACATATGGGAAGAATGGTTATTGTAAAGAAGAAGTAAGTTTTGTGTTTCCAACAAATGTTGAAAAAGTAACTGGTGGAACAATTATGAAATGGGGAATAGATAGTTCTAAAGGTAATGCTAAATTTGGAACTATGAAAGTAAAAAGAACATGTTTTATAGATTCAAAAAATTTACCTAAAGATAAAAATTTCTCAATTAAATCAAATTGGGCAAACGTAATAGGAAGTTCGCTAGATACACCTACTAATCCAGGAAAAATCAATCCAAGAATTGCTCTATATTATAGAGATGCAGTAGCTGATGATTCTAGAGCATACAAAATATCAAATAAAAATATGAATACTTATTTAACAAAAGTTACAATGAGTATAATAGGTGGTAAAGATTTTGGTAAAGAATCAGCACCTGATACAGCTATATCAGTATATGATAAATCAGGTAATTTTATAGCTAGTGAATCTACACCATTTAAAAATAAATTAAATACAACTAATTATCGTGAATTTAAATGTGGTTCAAATTGTTCAACAATATATAGAGTTGTAATGGAAGCAGATTATGATATTGATTATTCTAATGAGTTAAATTGGTATTCAGATAGTTCAGATAACTTTAAGAAAAAAACTGAAAAAGATGTCAAAGATGCTAAAGGAAATATTGATGCAAAATATGTATCTATAGGATATGGTTTACCTACATCATTTTTAACACCAAGTAGTTTTAATACATGGTATGGAGAAAGTAGTGATAAATCTAGTGGATATATGTATGTTGATTTATCACAAATAGGTACTAAAAATAATGATGGTACATATCACTTTGATAGATATACTCAATATTATATAGATGGTGCATATAAATATGGTGAAGAAAAAGGTAAAGGTAGTCATATTAAATATAGTTGTAATTATAGTATAGAGAATATACTTTATGATTATGAATGCCCAGATAATAAATGTGGAAGAAAAACACCTGATTGTTCTACAGTAACTGGTAAACAAATCTGTGGTGTTAATAGAACTCCAAATGGAATAGATGTAGTATTTAGAACAGTTGAATTAATTAGTAATGAAACTGAAATAGATAAAGCATTTCCAGGTAGAAGTGGTTCAGGAAGAAATATTGGTTTAAATTGGAATTTAGATAAAGATAATAAAATAATATCTAAAGTATTAGATGAAAAAGTATATGACGAAAAACCAAAATATGAAATAAAATTAACTTCAGCACTAATCCAAAAAATAAGAAAAAATAATAAGAAAAATTCTTATACAAGTTTAGGAAATTATAAATTTAATAATTATTCTGTAAGAATAAATAATCCATTAGTTAATAATGTATATAATAATTGTATTTCAGGAGATAAACAAGCATGTAGAAGCTATTCATATTTTAAAACAAAATATAATGAAGTATCTAAAGATGTAAATTCAAAAATTAATTATGGCTATATTTATGCTGCAAGTGATTTTATATCTGATTATATTAAAAAAGGTAATCTTACTGGTACTTGTACTGATGAAAGTGATACAAGTAAGAGAGCTGAAAAATATTCTAAAACATATGGGTGCTAAAAGAGTGATTTATTCACTCTTTTTTAAATATGGTATTATTAATATAGTCAATAATAGGGAGAGATAGTATGAAAAAGGTATTAAAATTATAAAAGACTATTTATAATTTAGCAGATAAGCTACAATACTGGAAAAAAGCTGAATCAGGAAATTGGAAATATCGAGAAAAATATAAAAATTGGGATTATACATATACATCAAGTGATTTCTTATCAGAATTGATAAGTGATAAATATTTAAAAGGTGAATGTGAAACAGAAGCTGATTTTAAGAAACGTACAGAAAAGTATGCTAAAACTGTTGGCTGTTAAAAAGATACTATTAATTAGTATTTTTTTTATATTCAACCTAAAGTTTAGTATTTTCAATTTATTTTTTATTGAATACACTATTTAATTAATATATAATAAAATTATGGAGTGTGAAGTTATGAAAAAGAAAATATTGTTATTAGCAGTACTTTTAGTTTCTATTATATCTTTTACTGGATGTGATAAAAAGAAAACTAATGATAATCAAAAGAAAGTAAATGATTCAGAAAGATTTAAAGAAGAATATGAAAGTTTAAATGGTAAAGAAAATGATAAAGGAAAAAAATATCGTAAATTAGAAATATCTGGTAATAATCCTATTGTTTATAAGAGTGCTAAAGATATTGTAAAAATGATAGATAATGAAGAAACTTTTATAGTATATTTTGGTTTTGAAACATGTCCATGGTGTAGAAGTGTTATTCCTTCATTATTACAAGCAGCTAAAGATAATGAAATAGATAAAATATATTATGTAAATGTTAAAAATATAAGAGATGAATTAGAAGTAAAAAATGATAAAGTAGTAATTAAAACAAAAGGTATGGATGCATATTATGAATTATTAGATAGATTAGATAGTGTACTAAAAAAATATGAATTAACAGTTACTATTAAAGATGAAGATGATGAAGAAAAAGAAAAAAAATATGATACAAATGAAAAAAGAATATATGCACCTAATATTGTTGCTGTTGTTAAAGGAGAACCAAAAAAACTTACAACAGGTATAAGTGAAGATTTAAAAGATCCATATGGTAAGTTAACTGAAGAAATGCAAGAAGATTCTTATAAACAAATAGATAAGGTGTTAAAAGAAATAGGAGAATCAAGCGGTTCTTGTTCAATGGATAAAAGTAAAAAATGTTAAAAGGATACTATTAGTATCCTTTTTTTAATTTATATTTTCTATAGCATTCACTAATTTATTATTAGTGATTATAAATTGTAAAGAAGGTAAATTTTCTTTTGAAAAATAATATTATTATTTATTATATATTTATAAAAATAATGCAGATTTAGATAGATATTCTTCAGAAGTTGAAAATGATGCTTTTAGTGTATCATTTACAGTTTCTTCTACAAGTGATTATGAAGTAAGATGTGCTAACTTTGAAGGGGGTACTATAAAAACAGCTACTGCTACTGTAACTGCAGTAACTAGTAATTCAAATACTACAAGTAGTAATAATAATACTGCATCAAATGTAGCTAGTAATACTACATCAAATAGTAATAAACCAGTAGGAAGTAATGAATCTAATCCAAAAACATTAGATAATATTGGACTATATATTGGATTATTCGTAGCAGCACTTGTTGGTATAGGAACTGCATTAATATTAAAAAGAAAAAAGAGTCTATAAAAAAAAATACACTATTTAGTGTATTTTTTTTCATCCCACATATTTAAATTAATATTAAAATTATATTTTTCAATTATTTCTTTTTCTATATCAATTAATTTGCGATTGAATGTTCCAACTTCTTTTTTACAACACTTTTCCATTGATTTATAATTACATTCATTTTCGTATATTTGTGCTAATTTAAATTCAGGGTCAATACAAAATATTATAAACATTAATATTTCTCCATCATTTAATAATTCTAAAAAATCTTTTTGCGCTATAACGTTAAATATACATGAGTTAATTTTTTCTTCATTATTATTATCTGTTTGTATATTATTATAAATAGTTGATAAATCATTTAATTCTCTCATTCTATTATTGTCAATTTTATTAAAATCTACGCTGCAAGAAGTTAATAATATAAGCATATCAGAATAATCTTTTTTTATATTAAAAATAAAATTATTTAAAATTGATGATATGTATTTCTTTTCTAAATACATAAATTGTTTATTATAAAAGCCATATTTTTTTTGTATTTCTTGTTGTATATTTTTATTGTAATTTTGTAAGTAATATTTATATATTTCACAATTTGGATCTAATGTATTTATTAAAAAGAAATATATTTCTTCATAATTTTGAAACATTAAATTATATTTATCACAATATTCTTTACTAACAACTCTGCATTTTGGTCTACTTAAATAATATATTATTCTTGCATAATTTGTTTTAGCATCTTCGCTTAAATAATTTATTTTATAATTATTAACTAAATTTAATAGAAAATTAATTCTTATTTTTGATATTTTATTAAAATTAGTAATTGATTTATAGTTTTTATATATTGATTCTTCTAATACTGATAATGAAATTTCCATAATTATCCCGCCTTTGATGTGGTTATTATACATATTTTATCTTCAAAAGTAAATTATATTTAAAAAAAATAATAGTTATGTTATAATGATAATATAGTGTAATTAATTTTTAGGAGGAATTTTGATGGAGTTACATAGATTTTTTGCAAGTGCTAGGGAACTAAAAGATTATAATGAAAATCCTAGTGTAATGACAATTAATACTATTTCAGATTTATCATTAGTTTCTAATTATACAGACAAAAAGAATTGCGCAACTATTGAGTGGAATTATAATGAAGAAAATGCTGAAATATTAATAGATTATATAAAAGATCATTTGAAGATGTGTCCAAGAATTGAACTTTGGAATACAGCATCTAATAATGATAAAGATGTTGTTATGACAAAGTGTTCTAAATATATCTTAAATGCTGAAAAAATAAAAGAAATATGGGGTAAGGAATCATTTGAGCACAATGAGTGTTTAGTAATTTATAATTCATAATAGTCTTATTGACTATTTTCTTTTTAGAATATAGGTGGTGATTTCTTGAAGAAATTTATAAAGATATTTGTTTCAATTATAATTTTTGTAGCAATCTTTAATCCTTTCTCTTTGAAATTCTACTATGAATTTTTAAGAAAAAATTTAGATAAAGATTCTAATTACGAAACTGATGAACATGTTGATATATATAGTAAGGGAGAAAAAATTGATGAATCTGATGTAGAAGAATTGAATGGTTCTACTCTTACTGGAGAAAATTATGGATTTGATACAAAGTATTATCCTTATTTTGGTATGCTTAATAATAATGAACAAAAGTTATATAAACAAATATATGCTAATGCTAATGAATTAAAAGAAATCTTTTTACCTATAGTAGATATAAAAGTAGAAGAAGTAAAAAATACATTTGAAGCATTATATAATGATCATCCTGAGTTGTTTTGGTTAAATACTAGTTATTCATATAAATATACTGAATCAAAAAAATGTGTACAAATAATTCTTAATTATAATGATACAGCTAAAGATTTAGAAAAAAGTACAAAGATTTTTAATGATAAAGTAAATAGTATAATTAAAAATGCTAAAAAGTATAAAACTGATTATGAAAGAGAAAAATATGTACATGATTATTTAGTAAAAAATATAAAATATGATAAAAATGCTACAATGAATCAAAGTGCATATAGTGCTTTAATAAATAAAAAAACAATATGTGCTGGATATGCAAGAGCATTTCAATATATAATGATAAAATTAGAAATACCTACATATTATGTAGTTGGTGTATCAAATGTTAATCATGCTTGGAATATAGTATTATTAGATGATGGATATTATAATGTAGATTTAACATGGGATAATTCAGATTTAAGTAGATATAAATATTTTAATAAAACTGATAAAGACTTTAGTTCTACTCATAAAAGAACTGGATTATCTTTAAACTTACCAAAATGTAATGCTACTAAATTTAGAAATAGAAGTGATGTAGTATCTAATAAAAAAGAATCTATTCCTACAATAAATGTTAATGTTAAAAGTAATAGTAATATTGTAAGTAATAGTAATAATACTAATGATAATAAGCAAAAAAAAGAAGATAAAAATAATAGAAAAAGTAATAATAATAGTAATGAAAATGAAGAAGAACTAAAAGAAGAAACTATTGATGAAAGTATTAATGAAAATGTAGATAATTTATCAAATAGTAATTTAACAGAAGAGGTGAATAATGATGGACATTAATAAGTTTGATGAAATAAAAGGTTTTATAGCAAATAATAATTTTAAATTAGTGAGTGTAGAAAATAAAAATTGTATATTAAAAGCTAAAATAACAGAAACAAGTGTAAACCCATATGGATTTCCACATGGCGGATTTATCTTTGGATTAGCTGATACAGCAGCAGGAGTTGCTGCAAGAAGTGAAGGAAGAAAAGCTATGACTGTAAGTGCTGATATAGATTATTTACATGCATCTAAAGGTAGTGAATTAACTGCTGAAGCAATATGTATTAAAGATGGTAAAACTATATCTGTATATGAAGTATCTGTATCAGATGAAACAAGATTAATAGCTAAAGGAAGTTTTACATATTTTTATCTTGATTAGAAACTGCTTTGCAGTTTTTTAGTATGATGTTATAATTAATATGGTGATAGTATGAAAAATAAAGTAGTAATTGCTTTACTTAGTTTGTTTGTTATAAGTACAATTTTTGGATTATTTGTATTAGTAGGTATATCTAATAAAACCACTTAACCAGATGAGCCAAAAGTAAAAGACGATAAAATATATTATAAACAAGGTGATGTACAAAAAATATATGAGGATAAAAATTTTTTAGCAACTTCTTATAATGATTATAAAAATATAGTTTCTTTATATGGTGCTAATGATTTATTAACAAAAAATGATTTTAAAGACAATAATTATTTAATATTATTATTAAATATAGATGAGTGTAGAGAAAAAATTACAGATATTAAATCATTAGATAATAATAATGGAGATATAAAAATAACATTTAATATAGATATTAAATGTGGTTATTGTGCTAAATCTACTAAAGTATTTTATATAAGAATAGATAAAAACTTAAATACATATAATAAAGTAGAATTTGATTATAATTATACAAAAAATAAAAAGTGTAATCCACTTGTAGTATATAAACCAGTAATATATTTATATCCAGAAAAAGATATGAATGTAAATGTTAAATTAAGTAATCCAAAAAGCTTAAGTGTTACATATCCTAAATATAACAATGGTTGGGATGTATATGCTAAAACTAATGGAGATTTAATAGATAAAAATGGTAAAAAATATTATGCATTATATTGGGAATCATTATCTTATGATGTAGATAATAATATTAAAAATGGCTTTGTAATAAAAGGTGAAGATACTATTAAATTTTTAGAAGAAAAATTAAAAGTATTAGGATTAAATGATTATGAATCTAATGAATTTATTATGTATTGGTTACCACAATTAGAACATAATAAATACAATTATATTAGATTTGCTACAATGGAAGAAATAAATAATATTATGGAATTAAATATTACTCCTAAAGCTGATTCTATTATTAGAGTATTAATGTTATTTAAACCGTTAGATAGTGAAATAAATGTAAATGAACAAATATTAGATACTCCAATAAGAAAAGGATTTACAGTTGTTGAATGGGGTGGAGTAAAGCTTAATTAAATATGTGTAAATATACACATATTTTTTATTATTATGATAAAATAATATTTGAGGTGTATGTATGAAAAAATATTTAGTAGTTATTTGTTCATTACTACTTTTAGCAGGTTGTGATGAAAATGATAGCAAGGATATGGAGAAAAGCAATAAACAAGCGAGAACTCCTAAAACAGAAGTTAAGAGTAATTCAAATAGTAATGTTACATCTAATATTGAGAGTAACATAACTAGTAATGTTATTAGTAATAGCAATAATACTAGTAATAAAAAAAGTAATGTAGTAAGTAATAAAACTAGTCAACAAACAAGTAATAAGACTAGTCAAACTACTTCTAATAAAACAGTAAGTAGAGCAGCTACAGGTACAAGTAGTAAAGGATATAAGATAGAAAAGATAGATGGTATATATTATGTTAAAGGAATATTAATTGCTAATAAAACTTATGATTTACCAAGTAATTATAATCCTGGAAAGTTATTACCAGAATTTAGTACAGCATTTAGTAATTTAAAAGCAGCAGCAGCAAAAGATGGTGTTACTTTATGGGTACAAAGTGGATTTAGATCTTATCAAACACAAAAAACTTTATATAATAGATATGTAAGTCGTGATGGTAAAAAAGCTGCAGATAGATATTCAGCAAGACCTGGATATTCTGAACATCAAACAGGATTAGCAGCAGATTTTAATGAAATAAGTGATACATTTGGAGATACAAAAGCAGGTAAATGGTTATCAAATAATTGTTGGAAATATGGATTTATACTAAGATATCCAAAAGGAAAAGAATCAGAAACAGGATATATGTATGAATCATGGCATTTTAGATATATTGGCGATGTTGATATGGCTAAAGAATTATATAATAATGGAAATTGGATATCATTAGAATCATATTTAGGTATAGATAGTAAGTATAGTGATTAGTATGAATATAGTTAAACCTAAAATATTTAAAGATGCAGAAGTAATTAAAAATGATAGTTTGATTACATTTTTAATATGTTTCTTTGGTGTATATCTAGTTAGTTCTATATTATGTAGTATAATACCTATTATAGCTTTAATTATAAAATTGATGTATGATGGTAATGTTAATGATATTTCAAGTATAATGAGTGATAATGAAGCATTAAGTAATTATATGTATTCTGGAAAATTTATTATATTATCAATATTTTCAACAGGATTTTTAATGGTAGCTCCTATTATTTATTGCTTAAAATATGAAAAAAGAAAAATTTCTACATTAGGTTTTATAAAGAAAAATTGTATTAAAAGTTATTTGCTAGGATTAGTTATTGGATTAGTAATGTTTTCTTCAGTATATTTTATTGAATATATAACTAATTCAATAAGTATAGATAGTATAATAAAAATAAATATTAATTCTATAATAAGTTTATTATTATTCTTTGTAGCTTTTGCATTTCAAAGTATGGGTGAAGAAGTATTATGTAGAAGTTATTTATTAACTAGTATAGGTGCTAAAAAAGGAGTAATACCAGGAGTGTTAATATCTTCTTTAGCATTCTCACTAATGCATATAGGTAATAATTCATTTACTATTTTACCTATGATAAATATATTTTTATTTGGTGTTGTAATGGCATTAATATATATATGTACAGAAAATATATGGGTAGTTAGTGCTATACATGGTATATGGAATTATGCACAAGGAAACATATATGGTATAAGTGTAAGTGGTATAGGTATTAATGATAGTTTTATTAAATCTTCTCAAATAGCAGGAAAAGAATTAATTAATGGTGGAGGATTTGGTGCAGAAGGTGGTATAGTTACTACTTTAATATTATTAATTTCTATATTATTAACAATTTTATATATGGTTAAAAAGAATAAAATAATAAAAGAATAATTTGTTTTATTCTTTTTTTTTGCTATAATATATTTCAATTAGGTTGGGGTAATTATGAGTAAAGAAAAAAATATAAAAGATGAAATAAAAGAAATAAGACAAGAAAATATTGAACAAAAGAAAAGTATTTCAAAATATATTAAAATAGATTTAATTAAATCATTTATTACTTTTGGTTATAACCATAAAATAACTAAAGAATGTTATAAATTATATAAACAAATAAATGAAATAATTGATTATGAAAATTATTTATATAGTATTATTAATAATAATAGAGAATGTATTAATTATCCAGAATTTTGTGATTTAATTGATAATTTAGATGAATTAAATGAAGAAACTGTTACATATTTTTATCAAATGTTAGATGATATAGAAGATGCCTGTGATACAAAACAAGAATATAGAGCAGCTCATTTAAAAAGAGATTTTAAATTTATTAATGAGACAGATGAATATATAAATGAGGTAAAAGGGTTAACATTATCAGATATTGATATAATTAATTTTTTTAATTATTCAGAGGATTTTTGGAATTATGTTAGACCTAGAATAAGAAGAGTAGATTTTCATGATGATGAAAAAAATAAATTATATGAAGTAGTAATGCATTTTGATAGTAATAACTGTTTAGATGATATGAGAATATATGTTCCTTACATAATTAATTTGAAAACAGCATTAATTAATGTACATGAATTTAAACATGCTAATGACTTATACTATTTATTAGGAAAACCTATAAGTGAAGATATTACTGAATATGAAATAGCAGCATCAAATTCAGAAAAACAATTTGTTAATACCTATTTATCTAAATATAAAAAATAGTTTGAGGAATATATGAATGATATAGAGAGTATTTCTAGATAATCTAAAAAATGAAATATAAAAAGTGAGAATTTTCTCACTTTTTTGATATAATTATATTATAGTATGTAAAGTTTAACGTGCATTTATAAATTTTAGTAATATGCACGTTAAAGTTGATAGTAAAATTTAACTATGTTAGCTAAAATTTAAAGCGTGAAGGGAGGAAATCCAATGAAGTTTGGAGATAATTTACGTACTTTAAGAAAAGAAAAAGGAATATCACAAGAAAATTTAGCAGAGAAAGTAGGTGTATCAAGGCAATCTGTATCTAAATGGGAAACAGGTGAAACATATCCTGAAATGAATAACATATTAGAACTATGCAAAATTTTTCATTGTAATATAAATGATTTAGTAAATGATAGTATCGTAGATGTCGAATCATTGGATGAAGAAATTAAGATGAACGTAGTTAAATTTAAACAAGAGAAGCAAAAAAAGATGAAAGCTTTATCTAAGATAATAGCAATTATGGCTAAGATAGGAAGAATAGCAATATATATATGTATACCTTTTATAGTACTTGCTATGATAGTATTACCACCACTAGTTAATAATGTAGATGTAGTAGATAATAAAATAATTTTAAAAAATACAGCTACAATTAACATAATAGAAAATGAAAATGATGTAACTATAGAAGTAGATGGTAAAAAAGTTGCAGAAGAAAATGATAAACAAGCTATACTAACTATTAAGGATGTATTAACAAATAATTCAAAAAGTAAAATAATTATATATGGAGAAACAGGTTTAGCATTCTTAGTAGTTTATGTAGTTGTAGCATCTGTAATATTATTATATTTAGAAAGATTATTTAACAATATAAATAAATATGAAACACCATTTACTTTAGAAAATGTTAGGTATATTAAGTTAATAGCATATCTATTAATTGCTAATATAGTATTATCTGCAATATTTGGCGGTTTATTTGAAGTAATAATAGGAAATAGTTTTGATTTTGATATGAATATGACATCATTAATAGAAATACTATTCCTATATAGTATGTCATATATATTTGAGTATGGATATGAATTACAATTAGATTCAAATGGAAGAATGTATGGTGATATAAATGAATAAATCACATTTTATTAATGAATTAAGTAAAAAAACAAATTATAGTATAGAAGATTGTACTAGAATAAATAGTATATTAGAAGATAATTTTATAATAAGTAGAAAAAGTAAAGATAAAATTGTTTCTAGTTTAATGAGTGAATTTAATATTAGTGAGGAAGAAGCCAATACTATTTATAATATTTCTGTAGAAATAATTACAACTAGTATTAAAAATAAAATAAAACATC
>CADBNE010000028.1 GCA_902795975.1 uncultured Erysipelotrichaceae bacterium | reverse complement strand
TTTAATAAGTGTTCTAGTAGTAATATTAGGACTTAGTTCATGTGGTAATAATAAAGAGTGTATTCAAACACCAGTAAGAGATGTTGAGATAACAAGTTCACAAATCAATAGTGAAACTTGTTATAAAGAATTTGATTACTACCAATATGATTTAGTAGATGAAAAAGTGGTATTTAATGGATATAATACTATTAACATTTCTGACTTATATGATTTGGATTTAGTATCTAATAATAATATTGATGATTCTACCATAACAACTAAATATATTTGTAATTATGACTATTTAAACGGTGTGGTAAGCCTAAGTATAGCTTTAGTTGAAGATGAAGATCTTGAAATATTAGATACTATTTATGGTGTTATATGCATGAATGAGAATCTTGAATTTGATGTTTCATTCGATGTTGAAGGCGAAATAGTACTTCTTAGTGAATTAAGTAATATAGAGATTGTTGAAAATTGTGGCTTTTTCAAAAAGGTAGTAAAAAAAGTTAAACAAAAAGTAGAAGATACTGTTGATAATGTTGTTGATACAACTAAAAAGGTTCTTAGCACAACATCTGGTAAAATTGGAACTATTGTAACGGTTGGTGCTTGTGCAGTTGCAGGTGCTGTATGTGCTGTTGTTCCTGGAGGACAAGTAGGAACTGCAATATTTGTTGGTATGGCGATTGGATATGTTGGTGGCGCAACAACTGCTGCAATTTCTACATATCAGCAAGATGGAGAAATAGATTGGAATGCAGTAAGCACATATGGACAGCTAGGTGCAATAGTTGGAGGAGCGGTATCAGGTATTGCTTATGGAGTAACTACAGCTATAACAAGTGCTTCAAATTATGTATCAACATGCCCAACAGGTGTTAATTGTTTTATTGAAGGAACAATTGTAGAAACAATAGTAGGTAATAAAAGAATTGAAGATATTAAAGTAGGAGATTATGTATTAGCGACCGATGTTGAAGGTAAAGATACAACTTATAAAAGAGTAAAAAGGTTGTTTAGAAATGAAACAAATGAATGGGTTCATTTAAAGATTAATGGTGAAGAAATCGTAAGTACTCCTAATCACCCTTATTATGTAAGTGAAAAAGGATGGGTAAAAGCAAGTGATTTATCATTAGATGATATACTAATATCAAGTAATGATGAAGGAATTACAATAGATAATATTTTTGTTGAAAAGTTACTAGTTTCAGAGACAACATATAATTTTGAAGTTGAAGATTATCACACATATTATGTTGGTTCGAATAGTATTTTAGTTCATAATGATTGTAGTGGAATTGATTATAATAGCTTTTCTACTGGAAGAACTGCACCTGATAACTTAAAAGAACAGCTATTTATGGAGGAAGTAAAAAGCAATCCAGCTTCGGGAAAAGTTTTAAACAATATTACTATAAATGATCCTAGATTAGAAGGTATGGATGTTGTTAAAATGGAAAAAATTGCCGAGACGACAGAAGGGAAAATCACTATACATTATTTGTGGGACAAGGGGAAGAATATATTTTTTGATTTTAAATTTAAGTAGAGGGTGATAGATTGAAATGTGTATGTATTAGTAATAAAAATGATTTTGATAATTCGAATGTAATTGTAATCCCGCATAATATAGAGTCTCCAATGGATGAGAATAATTTTATTTCAATAGGAACAACAAGCTTAGTTGGTGGTGTTGAGCGCTATAATATCACCATTGATTGTGAATATGATGTTTATGGCATAATATTTTTTAGAGATGAGTCATATTTTTTGATACAAAATGATGACTCATTATTGAGCTTGTATAATTCTAAATTATTTAAAATCACGATAAATGAATTATTTTGTGAATGGGGAATTAAGCAATATCTAATTGAAAGTGATACATTTACAATTATTTCTTTCGACTTTTTTATTGAGTATAATAATTTTATAAGATTATTAGAAAATGGTCATAACGAGGTAAGAAAATTTTTAGAGTATAAACAAAACATGTGGTAAAATTGATAAGTAATCGGTTTTAGTTACAAAATGTCAACTATTGAAGAAATAATAAAAGCTTATAATCCAGAAACGATAAATGATAATAAAGATATATTACGTGAAATAATTCAATCAATTATACTGGATGGTTTGAGTAGAACGGATTTTTTCTAGAAAGCATCTTTCTATGGTGGAACTGCATTAAGAATTTTTTATGATTTAAATAGATATAGATAATATTGTTGTTGAAAAGTTACTAGTTTCAGAGACAACATATAATTTTGAAGTTGAAGATTATTACACATATTATGTTTGTGAGAATAGTATTTTAGTTCAATAAAAAAGAAAACAGCTAAGTATAATAAAACTTAGCTGTAATTTTTTTAGTGGCAGGGGCGGAGAGAATCGAACTCCCACGGACGGTT
>CADBNE010000027.1 GCA_902795975.1 uncultured Erysipelotrichaceae bacterium | reverse complement strand
TATTGCTGTTCCTTTATTTTGTGTTATAGATGTAGTTGTAAGTGTACCACCATTAGGATTTAATGTAACTGTATATGTAGATGATTCAACTGTTACATTAACTGTTTTAGTTTTACCACTAGATGTACCAGTTATTGTTATTGTAGTAGTTCCTACTCCGGTACCTGTAACTTTACCAGTACTATCTACTGTAGCTACATTAGTATTATTTGAACTAAATGTATATTCTTCTTCTACATTAGATATTGACATAGTTTCACTTTCACCATTAAGTATAGATATACTTGATGGTGATACTGTAGCACCACTTACATCTTTATAATATCTAGCATATATTGTTTTATTAGTATTTGGCATATAAGAACTAGTTACTGCTTCTCCACCATTTAATTCTGTATACCAACCGATAAATGTTTTTTCAGTAGGTGCTGATGGAGTTGGAAGTGTACCAATTGGGCTATCAATATCTATTCTTTTTGATGTAGGTGTTACACTTCCTCCATTAGCATTAAATGTAACAATATATTTTTCAGAATTATCTTCTTCATATGTACCTAGTTTAATATACATATCTTTCATTGTTCCAACTAGAATTCTTTGTGCTGAAGTTGCTGATGCATTTGTTGGAGCTGCTCCAAACCATACACTTAAATTAAATATTGGATTAAATTGTGATAAATTGTTTATTTTTACTTTATCTTCATCATTTATACTATAAAATATTTCTTGAGTATCTAAATCTTCATTGTAAATTCTATATAATTTAACTGTCATCCCTTCAGTATAATCCAAATATTTTCTTTCATTAGAAGATGATGTTTTTCTTGACGATAAATCAAGTTTTGTATTATCTTTATCTGATTTTCTGAATACTAATCCTGGATAATTATTTCCTTCTAATTTAGTATTCATAAATGTTGCTTGAGTTACATTTTCAGAATAATCATAGCTTACTATTGTAAATCCTATTTCATAGTCTTTATCATGATTAGATGTATTATATAGATTAATACCTGTATCTATATATTTATTTGTACCATTAGCGTAACTACAATTACTACCTGTAATTACTCCAGATGAACCATTAAATGTACATTCTCCTGGTTCACTAAATACAACTGGGAATGTATCTTTTTTAAATTTAGCATATACTATTGTATTACTTGTTATTGTAGTATTATCAAAATCAAATACTGTATTATAACTATCATCTGTATACCAATTTACAAATATATAATTTGTTTTAGTTGGATTTGTTGTTGGTCTAGTAACTTTACCACCATATTTAATTGTTTGACTAGGTACATTTGATCCACCATTAGTATTAAATGATACAGTATAACTTTGAACACTATATCTTGCATATAATGTTATATCTCCTGTTGGTGTATAACCATCATTTACTTTATTACCACCAGTTTCTTCTGTATACCATCCATCAAATGATTTACCTGTAGGTGCTGTTGGTATTGGTAAAGTAGTAATACTACTTCCCACATTCACTTCTTGTGTTGTTGGAGATATTGTTCCTTCTCCTGCATTATATGTTACTGTATACTTTGATTGAGTAACTGTCACATCAATTGTTTTTGTTTTACCACTAGATGTTCCAGTTATAGTTATTGTTGTAGTACCTACTCCTGTTCCAGTTACCACTCCATTATTATTTACAGCAGCTATATTAGTATCACTTGATTCAAATGTATATTCTTCTTCTATATCATTAACTGCTATTGTACTTGTTTCTCCTACTTTTACTGATATACTACTTGGTGTTATTGTTGAACCTGATATATCAGTATAATATCTAGCATATAATGTTATATTACCTGTTGGTGTATATCCATCATTTACTTTACTACCACCAGTTTCTTCTGTATACCATCCATCAAATGATTTACCTGTAGGTGCTGTTGGTATTGGTAAAGTAGTAATACGTTCTCCCGCATTTACTTCTTGTGATGTTGGAGATATTTCTCCATCCATAGGATCATATGTTACTGTATATTTTATTCTTGAATAAATTGGATATATTTCGGTATTTCCTGTTATATTAAATGTAATAGTCTTAGTAGTTTCTCCATTACTCCATTTTATAAACTCATAATTATCTTTATCTTTTGCTGTTAATGTTATTTTAGTACCAAATGGATATGATGGTTTTGTAAAGGTTGTTTCTATATCATCATTTAATGTTAAACTATAATTATTTCTTGTATAAGTATAAGTTACTGTAGGTATATCTTCTTCATTTTCTACAGCTACTATTGTAATACTTGTCAATTGTTGAGGCCCTGTAAATCCATCTCTATTTAATAAAGCAACTGTTACTTCTTCATCTGTTGGTCCTTCTAAATTTTGAACTACTTCTTCATATGTACCATCTAACTTTTGATACTTATGTATTACTCTATATGGAGTATTTTGATTAGTAGACCAATGCGCTACAAAGTTTAAATTACCTGTACTATTTTGTATTCTAACACTATTTTGTACTTCATTTATATTTGTTCCTGTCCATCCTAAGAATGTATAACCATTTCTTGTAGGTTGAGATAATGTTATATCGTCTTCAATTGTATAATGTTCTGGATTTGATGCATTTCCTCCTGCATAATCATATGTAATATCATATGTTATAGGATTAAACTTAGGCGTAACTGTTAGATTACCTTTTACTATAGTATCTTCAGTTATTTTATTACCATCTTGATCTTCATATTTATCAAATGTATATCCTACCTTAGATACCTCTGGTAAGTTTCCTACTGGTTGTTCATATATAACTGTTCTTTCAGTAGAAGTACCATTAGAATCCTTAATAGTTACTGTATATGGTAACATTTCTCCTTTAATAGTAATATTAGTAAACCTTATACTAATACTTAAATTTTTCTTAGCAAATACTACACTTGGTATTAAAGCTATTAAGAATACTAAGAATAATTTACTTTTTCTTCTTTTAATTAATAGTAATCCAAAAAATATAAGTATTAAGCTTACAATAAATATTAAAATATATCTTAAAATACTATCTCCTGTAATTGGATTTATAATAGTACTCTTAGAATTACCATTTGAATCTAATAGATTCAAAGTAAATGTTAAATCATTTAAAGATATACTATCTTTATTATATAGTTTTTTATTATATTTTAATGTTACATATACATTTTGAGTTCCTTTTGAACTTATTTTCTTATCATCATAACTATATGAAACACTAATATTTTCATTAGTATTATTATCTTTAATACTATCTATAGTATAATCTTCTGAATCATTATTCTTTAATGTAATTTGATATATTACATAATCATTTAATTCATTAAATTCGATACTAGAATTAATATTCTTATCATCAAAACTAGTATCACCTAATAATATATCTCCACCATTTTTATTTACTTTAACATCACTAACACTAATATCTAAAGCAAAAACACCTTTTATATTAATCATAAAAGTTCCTATTAAAGCAATTACAAATAATAATATTTTTTTAGACTTCATACCATCTCACCTATTCTTCTACTATACTTTTATTATAACCAAATATCCGTTTTTTTTCAATAAAAAAAATAATACTATTTTCAAGTATTATTTATTTACAATTAGCGCCTACAGAATTGTAATATTTTTTAGCGCCTTCTAGAGTAAATTTATTGTCTTTATCAACATATTCCTTCATTGCAACATTATCTTCAACGAATTTATTCATATCATATTTGCTATAGTCGATAGATAAATTTAATACTAATGTATCTTTATTTATTTTTAAATCATAATCATATCCGCCATATGTATTTTTATTTTTTTCATATTGTTTTTTATAGTCTTCTTCAAATCTTTTTAATACTTGTTCTTGTTCAGATGCAATAGTTGTTTTAGATTTTATTTTAGTAACTATATCTTTTTTAGAATATATTTTATATTCAGTCTCTAATTTATAGCCACTAGCACTTTGATCACTTATTAAAGAACAAGTTGTAATTATTTCTTTATCTTTCTTTTTACTACATCCACAACCATTTAAAGTTAGACTAACTATAATCAACAATACAAATTCCAATATTTTTTTCATCATATCACCTAGGAATAGTATAAACAATTATTGAATATTTATCAATACTTATTAATTTCCTTCTCCATTATTTGATTCATCATTATTATTTGAATTACTTGTTACAGGTGGTTCTTCATTATTGTTAGAATTACTTGTAACAGGTGGTTCTTCATTACTATTAGAATTACTTGTAACAGGTGGTTCTTCATTATTATTTGAATTACTTGTTACTGTATTGCTACTAGGATTACTAGTAGTATTACTTGTATTATTTGAACTAGTATTACTTGTTACATTACTAGTTTTATTAGATACTTTATTACTTGTAGTATTTCTATTACTTACTTTATTACTATTACTTACTTTATTACTATTACTTACTTTATTACTATTACTTACTTTATTACTATTACTCATTAAATTAATATTACTATTACTTAACAAATTACTATTACTTAATAGATTACTATTAGAATTACTAATTACATTTGAATTACTGACTATATTAGAGTTACTTATTATATTTGAATTACTAACTACATTACTACTTAAAGTATTACTATTTGAATTACTAACTACTGTTCTTCTAGTATTACTGTTTGAATTACTATTAGATTTTTTATCTTTATTACTATTTGCTTTACCTATAATAAGCGCTATACAAGCTATAAAAAGTAATACAAATATAGTAGAGAATATAATTATTTTGTTTCTAGTACTAGTCTCTTCTTCATCTAAATCTTCGTCATCAATAATTTCTTCTTCAGACATTAATTCATCTTCATCTATCTCTTCTTCGTTTTCTAATTCTTCATCTAGTTCTAAGTCTTTTTCCCTTTTATTCTTACCCATAACTATCACCTAGCTTCATTTTAGCATAGTACTTGGTATTTTTCAACTTTTACATATTAATACTATATATATATTTACATATTTATGTATATAAAAAGACTAGTTTAATCTAGTCTTTTAATCATTCATTAAAATAATCATATCAGATAATGTACCTTTAAAAAATCTTCCAGGTTGATTATTACCTCCAAAATATCCTCCGAATGCTACATTACTAGCAAATGGTTTATTTAATGTCCAACTACTTTGATTAAATAAAGTATATACTTGACTTTTAAATCCTTCATATGAATATTGCATAGTAAGTACTCCATTTTTTCTTTTATATACAAATTCAATAGGTACATTACTTGTTGAAATACCTGTACTAGGTACATTTACAGTACTTCCACCCCATCTATATGATGCCATCATAGTATCAATACTGCCATTAAATCTAATATTTATTCCAGGATATTTATTATTAGATTCATCTTTAGCATTAAAGAATGTTGGTTGTGTTGGAGAAACACTTAATA
Source organism: uncultured Erysipelotrichaceae bacterium (assembly GCA_902795975.1). Next base: position 22,047 of record CADBNE010000027.1, on the reverse strand, counting down.
TATCGCTATCAACACTCTTAAATGTAAATCTTATTTCAAAATCTTTATCTATATTATCTGAATTAAATATATTAATACCTGTATCTATAAATGTATTTATAGTACCATCAAATACTGCATCTCCTGGATGACTATATTGTATTTTCATCCATTCTGCATATAAAGTAATTACATCTTCATTAGTATTGCTTAAATTACTTACAGCTTGTTCATCATCATAGTGTGTACCTGTACCATCAGGCGATGTATTCCATCCTACAAATACATAATTATCTTTTACAAAAGAATTTTTTGATAATGGTTGCACTACTGAATCAATAATAAATTTTTGATCTTCCATAGTACCAATTCCACCATTAGAATCAAAATGTACAAAATAATGATCGGCTGGAAGCCATTGTGCATATAAAGTAATAATATCTCCATTATTACCTAAATCAGATGTAATAGTATAGTTATCTGGATAACTAGTTCCTGTACCATCAGGTAATGTATTCCATTCCTTAAATGTACCATCTTGATTTAAAAAAGCATTAGTATTAATTATAGAACTCTTTCCTACTCTGATTACCTGATCTATCATCATTCCTGTACCACCATTGGAATCAAAGTGTAACACATAATATTCAGGATCTATCAATTCAACACTCATATTAGATATAACACCATCAAAGAAACGATAATATGCACCATTTTTATTGATACCTGCACAAAATGATGCAGAATTATCAAAATAAGTATTGAAAGTACTAAAGTCATTTATTTGATTAAAAGCACCATTATCATAACTATAATATACTTTACCATTTTCTTTTTTTATAACAACACTTTGTCCAGTAACATAGCCACTAGTAGTATTTTTTACTTTATTACCGCTTCTATTAATATTTATTGTATAATTTTCATTTTGATCTGTATAAAAATGTACTCCCGGGAAAGGTTCTCCAACCTCGTTCATATCAGTAAATATAGTACCTCTATCATTTGTTGATGAATTATAACCATTATTTTCATCTACAGTAAATGTAATAATAAAATTTTTATCTGCATTTAATTGATTAAACATTTTAATTTCTGTATCTATATAATTAGAACCATTACATGTAAAAGGTTCGTCATGAGAAAAATATATTTTATTCCATTTAGCATACAATACAGTATCTTTATTTGGTACAAAATTTTCATTAACTTGAGTTATAAAATTAACTTCCTTATACCAACCTTCAAATTTATATACATAAGTACATTGTCTTTGATGATAATCTCCAGTACCTCCATTACAATCATTATATGTAACTATAGGTAATGTACCTAAAGAATGATTTTGTGCTACATAATCTATTATAGGAGACTCACCATTATTTGTCATATAAGTAATTTTATATCCTTCAGCATACAAAGGTCCTATTGTAGTATTATTTTTAATTATAAAAGTATAATCACGATTAGTGACATTATTTGTCCATTTAGAAAATGGATTACCATTACTATCTAAAGGCGCTGCTACTAAATGTATTTCTTCACCATAATAATATGTACCACTTGGAGTTGTTGTTGTAACATAATTACTATTATTAATAGTTAAAGTATATTGTTTTCTTGCATATCTATATGTAATTACTACATTATTTAAACTATCTAAAGTAACTGTCTGAATTGTTGGTGAAGTAAATCCTTCAATATTTAATACCTCAGGACTTACTGTAGTACCTAATGGAATATTATTATAAGTATTACGTTCATATTCAGTATATGTAGTACCATCTAAATTCATAATTTCATGTACTACAGTATAACTTGTATTTTGAGATATTGTTATATTATTAACATTAGATACTGTTACTTTTGTAAAATATCCAAATATCCCCTTAATAAAAAAAAGAGATGAAATACTTAGCACTAATAAAACTGAAAATAGTTTTATTTTCTTCATATTTCATCATCCTTTCTTAATATTTAACTTTCTTTTTTATTTTCTCCAAATAATAATCCAGAAACAAATAATAATATAATAAATGTAACTGTTACTATTTTTCCCTTAGTAGTTTGCAAAGCTTTTATTACATATCCTACTTTAGGAACCCAAAATATATTTTTTCCAACATAATTATTATTTTTAATTATATTACTATCAACATCTTCATTATTATCACCTTTAGTGATAATACCTTCATCGGTTATTTTATTAACTCTATGAGTAACTAATGTTCCATCATTTAATTTAAATGCTATAATATCATTCTCTTTAATATCATTAATACTAACACGCTTATTAATAAAACATACACTACCAGTATCAATTGTAGGTTCCATAGAACCAGATAATACTACATATGGAACAATTCCATACATATAAAGTATTAAAAATAAACCACCAAGTATAATAATTAATGAAGATAATGTATTAATCATTACTTTTATTATTTTCATAAACTAGTCAAAATTTGCCCATACAGCTGCTGGTGTAGTATTTGTTAATCCTTCTGTTTGAATACCATATCCAGTAATAACAACTTGTTTTTGTGTATCTAATCCTTCATTACCTTTTAATGTACTACGTAATGTAATAGTACTAAATAAAGGATTAGTTGTTGATGTTGGTGTACTAGCTGATGATGCTTTAGCTAATGTAGTTAATGTTCCATTAGAACCATAATAATATACATGAGTAGCAGTACCACCTGATGTACAAGCTACTGGTACTTCATTAGCAACAGTTAATTCTGTCCAGCCAGCATTTATATTATATGTAAATATTTCTTCAGATGTAGTAGCAGGTGCTACTATAGTTGTACAAGGTACTTCTACTTTAACAAATACATATGCAGGATTTTTAGTAGATACATTATTAATTGTTGGATCTTTTGTAACACTTTCTCCTGGCATCATATCTTCTGCATCATCTGGAATATCATTATCATTTGTATCAGGCAATGCATCCCAACCATCTTCAGTCAATGTAATATCTACACTACCAATAGTAAATGTATTAGTTTTTTGTTCTGTATCAGTAAAGTATGCAATAGCACCACCTACAACAAATACTAGTAGTAAAACAACAGCTGCAAATAAAATCTTCTTCTTCTTCATAAAATCTCCCTCTTACACGTTACTCTATATCATTAGTTTTCTTTGCAACAAATAGAACTATAATAAATCCTATTGCTGATAAAAAGAAAACTATTATAGATAAATTAATATTAAAATCCCCTGTCAATGGATTATTCTCTTCGTGTCCATCTAATACTTTAGATACAGTTTTATACGAGAATTTCCAATTTATTTTAGTAAATATTTTACTAAATTCATTATCTATATCTTTCGGCAAAGATACTTCAATTACATAGTTATCCTCTTCACATTTTCGATAAGTTCCTAGAATATGTTTATCTTTATCTGCGATAGTACTATCTACTATTATTTTATTATCTTTATTTTTTATTAATAATTTTATCTTTTTAAGTAATTCTAATTCTTTTTCTGATAAACTATCATAATCTATAGATAAATAATATTCATTTTTTGAATCAGAACTATTAATTAATTTAATATTTTCAGTAAAACTATCTCCTGGTAGCATATTACCTAATTTATCAAAAAATCCATTATCTAGATATATATGATGATTTGTATTATCTTCATATATTACAGATGACTCTCCTCTATAGTCAATATCATACATTCTATCAATACTTTTTTTAATTCTTACATTATTCCAATTACCATCAAAGTTTCTTGCTTGAATAGCATCTACAGTAATATGTAATACAACTTTTTTACCACTATAATCAGAAGATAAATTTGGAATAATTACTTTATTAAATAATTCAATACTATCTTTCTTTGGCAGTTTAGAATCATAATAATAATACCCATCTTCATTACTCCATGAAGTATAATTACCTTCTATATAATCAGTTACTGGAAATATTTGATTATCAATAACATATTCAATCTTAGTTCTTATATAGCACTCGTCACCGAGATTATTAATTCTAGGAATCAAAATTATTTCATCACCAGGCATTACCATTTTTCCATTTTCTGAAAAAGGTTGACTGTTTTCACTATATTCTACAATTTCAATATTTACAGAACCTGTAGACATTCCAGAAGAAGTATTAATTATTTCTTCACTTATAGAATATATTCCAGAAATAGACATAATCATAAATAGTATTATTCCTAAGAAAAATAATCTCTTATTTCTAACACAATAGATAATCACCTCCGATTATTTTTAATAGTTTTCTACTATCAAGTATATTATACTATAGACTTAATATAATTAATAGTAAAATTTTACATTTTTTTACAAAAAAAGACTATTTTTAGTCTTTATATTTCTTCTTTAGGTAATTCTAATTTATAATCCTTTTTCTCTTCTTTTTTATCTCTTATTGGAGATATTTTATATGATTTATCATTAGTTTGTAAAACTACAGTTTTATCAAAATCCTTAATAGCATCTAAATTAAGAGTACTTTGTAATTCTTTATATTAATAAATTATAGTAGACACTTCTACTATCCTATTTTATACTATAAAAATTATATAAAATATGTAAAAAAGTATATAACAAGAATAAAAAAATACTTAATATTAATTAAGTATTTTTATTAATTATTATCCATTATTAGAATTTGAATTTGATGGAAGTCCAGTACCTTGGATATATTCAAATCCATTAGTTATTTTAATAGTTTTTCCTCTTATAGCTTCCCATTGTTCTGCATCAACATTTTCACTTAACTCAATTTCAAAATGTAATTTAACACTTGAATTTGGAAGAATATAATATGGCATTGAAGGGTTAGCTGATGTACCATCAAGATAATCTACATGGAAGTTTAAATAACTTGGCCAATTTTCATCATTAGTAAAATCTGATAAATCAATTTCTTTTTCTTCTCCATCATCTATTTTAACTTTTAATGTTCTTTCTTCTAAATCTTCTACAGAATCAATTTGTCCACCATTTACTGCTTCTACAACAAATTCATAATGATCTCCTGGAGCATTAAATGTAACATTTCACTCTAATTCTGTATCATTAGTACCTGTTACTACTGGAGTACCTGCAGCAACATTAGAATTACTATTACTTGCAAATGTAACATTTTTACTTGCATCTATTACTGTTGGGTCTTCAAAATGTACTCTAAAACTATTGCTTGAAATTCTAGCAGTACCTGTAATTTTTAGATTAGCAGTTAAATAAGCATATCCTATACCCATTAATATTAAAGCAAATACTAATATAAATATTTTCGTTTTTTTATTACTTCTCATACTATACCGCTCTACTCTATCTATTCTAATAATAATTAGAGCAAACGTTACACTGTTTGTACATACAAAAAAGTACTTAATAATAAGTACTTTTTAAAAATCTAAATGTAGAGTTTCATATTCTTTACCAGATATAGTTTCAGCTCCTTCAACTATATCGGAATTATCTTCTTTATCTGTTATTAAATCTTTATTATTTACTGCATTAGTAATACCTTTTATAGTTCCATCATATAGGCTATAACCAATAGATGATTCAATACCATAGTTATATCCTTGTATTATAGGATGATTAATTGATATTTCACCATCCTTATTACCTATAGACATAGTACCACTTTCTACTTTAACAGCATTAAATTTACTAGATTTAATCGTACAACTATTTAAGTATAATTTACCATTATCTAAATTTTGTACTGTTGCTCTATTAGTACTTGTAGATGTTAATAAAGTATTATCTTCTATTGTAACAGTACCTCCATTATTATATAATGCTTGTTTACTTCCTGTTACATTTATTTCTCCTCCATTAATAGTTAATATAGCTCTATTATTATTGTTTATTGCTGCTGTTGAAGAACTATTACCTACTATTTTAGCATCATTTAATACTAATTTACCTGAATTACTTATAACAGCATCATTATTATACATCTCTATTGTATGTCCATTAGCATTTATAATAATATCTTTTCCTGATGGAATACTAATATTTTCTTTTATATCCATATATATATCTATAGTTACTATTCCATCACTTTCATCAATACTATCTATTGCAGATTGTAATGATGTAAAATATTTTCCTTTTGCAGAGATAGTATTACTATTTTCTATCCATTTAGCATGTACAGTTATATCATTATTAACATATAAATCTGGTGTTATTTTTTCATTATCATTTAAGTTAACATACCATCCTGCAAATACATATCCTTCTTTAGTTGGTACTGGTAAGGTACCTATTTTTTCTAATTGATTTAATTTCTTTGTTGTATCTTCTAATACTCCTCCATTAGGATCAAATGTAATTGTTTTTTTATTAGGTATATATTCACCTAACTTAATATACATATTAGAAAGTGTTCCATTAAAATTTCTAAATGGAAGTCCTTCATTTGTTAATGATGCCCCAAATGTTGCTGGTGTATCAAATTGTTCTACTTCTTCATCATTCATAGTTAATCTTTTATAGAATGAATCATTATATGCATAATATAATGCATTTCCCTTACGTACAATTTGTACTTTATTTATCAAATTACCTAATTGAGAGTCCATTTCTGTATTTCCATAACTATTATTAGATATCTGTAATTTATTTTTCAATTCATAACGTCTAAATACAACTCCTGGATAATTAGAAGCTTCATCTTCATATTTAGAATTAAATAATGTAGCTTGTCTAATTTCTTCATTAAAATTTAGATGTTCTATATTAAATCCTACTTCATAATCTTTATTTTTATTTGTAGAACTATATAATTTAATACCTGTATTTATATATACTGAACTATTATAATCAGTACATTCATTTCCAGTAATATTATTCTCGCCATTAAAAGTACATGATCCACTTTGACTAAATACTATAGGAAATTTAGATGTCCATTTAGCGTACAATGTCATATCTTTAGTTGGAACATAATCACTAGTTACTTTAGTAATTTTATCTTCTAAATACCATCCTTCAAATATATATTCTCTATCTGTAAGTATTGGTAATTGTCCAATAGCATTACCACCATCTACTTCTATACTAGATGTACTATCCCCTACTTCAGTATTAAATGATATAGTATATTTATTTTTAGTATATAATGCATTTATTCTAGTATCAGATTTTATTTCTAAATTAATTGGATTAATTTCAACATTATTACTCCATTTACTAAATGTATAATGTGTACGTGGTTTAGCTGTTAATGTAACTACTTGTCCATAATAATATTTACCAGATAAATCTCCTTCATTAATATATTCAGGATTTTCTACTATTAAATCATATTGTTCTCTTGTATATGTATATATTACTTTTGAAGATTCATCTCCATTTATAACTATAGTTTCTAATTCTTCTGGTCCTTTAAATCCTTCTTTAGGTAGTAATGATGGCGTAACTTCTGATTCAGTTGGACCATATAATGTTTCTTCTACTTCTTCATATGTACCATCTAAATTAGGATATCTATGTATTACTTTATATGGAGTTCTCTCGTTAGGTGAATAATGTGCAACAAAGTTTTTATTTTCTGTTTCATGATATATTGTTACTCTTGTTTGATTATCATTTCCATTAGAACCAGTCCATCCTGCAAAAGTATATCCTTGTTTAGTTGGATTATTTAATGTTATTTCATCCTCTATAGTATATTTATCTGGATTAGTAGCACTTCCTCCATCATAATCATATGTTATATCATATTTTATAGTTTCAAACTTAGGTATTACATTCATATTACCTTTAACTATAGTATCAGATGTAACTTCATCATTATTATCATCTACATACATTAAGAAATTATATCCTACTTTAGATACAGTTGGTAATTCTCCTATTTTATCACCATATAATATTGTTCTATTAGTAATATTACCATTTTCATCTTCTATAGATACAGAATATGGTAACATTTCACCATCAATAATTATATTTTTAAAACTAATATTTAATTGTAATTCTTTTTTAGCAGATACTATAGTAGGTATAAACATTAGTAATAATAAAATTATTTTTTTATTACCTTTACCTTTTCTTCTTTTTAATAATATTAGACCAAATATTAATAATATTAACGCTATTACAAAAATAATTATATATTTAAGAGCATTATCTCCAGTAGGTATTATTTCTGCTGATTTCACTTTACCTTCTGGATCTACTAAATTTAATGTTATTACTAAATTATTTATTGATAATTGTTTTTTATTAACTAACTTTTTATCATATCTTAGCGTAATATATATATCTTTATTACCTTTAGATTTAATTTTATTATCATCATATGAATAAGATACTTTAATATTTTTATTTTCATTATTATCACTTATGCTATCAATAATATATCCTATTGAATCATTATTTTCTAATGTAATTTTATAAGTTACAAAATCATTTAATTTTTTAAATTCAATTCCAGATGTAATATCATTATTAGTATATTTATTATTTTCTATTGTTATATCAGTACTTTTTTCTATTACTTCTAAATTTTTAATCTTTATATCTAGTGCGAAAGTAGATAATGGATTTAAAACAAATAAACATATAAAAAATAATATTGATAAAAAAATTTTTTTCACACACATACACTCCATTATTATTTATACCCTTATTTTATCAAAATATATATTTTTTTTCAACAGTCACTTGCAATTTTTAATTTTCCAATAACTCTTTTTTCTATTCTAGATATATATGATTGTGATATTCCTAGCTTTTGTGCTACTTCTTTTTGTGTTAATTCTTTTGTATTATATAATCCATATCTTAATGTCATAATTTCTTTATCTCTATCTGATAATTTATCTAATTCTTCATATAATAATTTTCTTTCTACTTCATGTTCTAAATCTTTAGTAACTATATCACTATCAGTACCTAGTATATCTTCTAATCTTAGTTCATTTCCTTCTGCATCAAATGACAAACTATCTTCTAAACTTATCTCTCCCCTTCTTTTTTTATTTTTTCTTAAAAACATTAATATCTCATTATCTATACATCTAGATGCATATGTAGCAAGTTTTATATTTTTATCTAAATTATATGTATCTACTCCTTTAATAAGTCCTATAGTACCTATACTTACTAAATCTTCTAAATCTACTCCTGTATTTTCATACTTTTTAGCAAGAAATACAACCAATCTTAAATTATGTTCTATTAATTTATTTTTAGCTTCTTTACTACCATCACTTACCAATTTTATTTCTTCTTCTTTGGATAATGGTTCAGGTAATTTATCTAAACTACCTACATAATAAATATTACCAGTAAATAAATTTTTAATAAAATTAATTATATTTAATATTATATTTTTCATATATCCTCCAATAATTTATTATTAAGTAATACATCTACACCATCTATATTTATTTTATCTTCACATATACCTAAATATATATTCTTATATATTTTATTATTAATAAGAACTTTATCACATTTATATATTTTTAACATCATAATATTATTAACTACCTTATATGGTATTATTCTATATCCTTCTTTTAAAAATATTACTTTTCTTTTATCAATTAGTATTACAGGATTACCTTTAAAAGATAGATTATTACCGCTATCTATATATCCTATTAATTTTATTTCTTTATTTTGAATATATATATTTACTGAATAATAATTATTATATTTATTTTTTATTAATCTTTGTTCTTTAATATAAAGAAATAAAATTAATGGAGAAATAATTAATATAATTATAAAATTAATACTTAATCCATTGTTAAAGAATATTAATCCTACATGCTTATATGAAATCATTATATTTAACATATATAAAAATCCACCTAAAAATATACTTACTATATAAAATATTAATAAATTATATAGTATATATTTAATACTTTTTTTAGGGTAACTAAGTATTATCATAATAATACTTAATATAAATTTTATTATAAATAATTCTATAGAATTAATATTATAAAATAATATTAATATACTTAAACTTCCTATAAATGATCCAAGAGTAATTAATTTTATATTTATTTTTCGTTTTAATATTAATCCAGTTGATATAAGTAATATAAAATCTAAAATAAAATTTAATATTAAAATTAAATCTAAATATATTTTCATTGAATCACCAATATTATTATAAATATTAAAATTATAAAAATATGTCGTATTCTATAATTATAACTATAAAAAAAGAGACTTAATTAAAAGCCTCCTCTCTTTCTTAAAAATGTTGGTATACCACTATCATCGTCATCATCTGATGAATTTCTATTATCTTCTACACTATCTGGTCTAGAATATGAATGATATAATGGTTCACTTGGATCATCAAATCCTGTAGCAATTACTGTAACAATAACTTCATCATTTAAGTTTTCATTAATTACTGCTCCAAATATAGCATTCATATCAGTATTAGCACTTGTACGAATAACTTCAGCAGCTTCTTCTACTTCAAATAATGTTAAGTTAGAACCACCTGTAACGTTAATAATTGCGTCAGTAGCACCACTTATACTAGTTTCAAGTAATGGACTTGCAACAGCTTGTCTAGCAGCTTCAGTAGCTCTATTTTCACCTTGTCCAATACCAATACCAATTAATGCATTTCCACGTTTTTCCATAACAGTCTTAACATCAGCAAAGTCTAGATTGATTAATCCTGCAACTGCTATTAAGTCTGATATTGATTGTACACCACGACGTAATACATTATCTACTTCTCTAAATGAATCTATTAATGGTGTCTTTTTATCTATAATTTCTCTTAAACGGTCATTTGGGATAACAATTAAAGTATCTACATTCTTTTTTAATTCTTCTAATCCAGCTATAGCTTGTTCCATTCTTTTCTTTCCTTCAAAAGAGAAAGGTTTAGTAACAATACCTACTGTTAAAGCTCCTAATTCTTGAGATATTTGAGCAATTACTGGTGCAGCTCCTGTACCAGTTCCACCACCCATACCACAAGTAATGAATACCATATCAGCTCCTGATAAAGCATCTTCAATTTCTTTTTTACTTTCCATAGCAGCTTCACGACCAACTTCTGGTTTAGCACCTGCACCTCTACCACCAGTTAGTGATTCACCTATTTGTATTTTAAGTGGAGCTTTAGAAGCATTTAAAACTTGTAAATCTGTATTAGCAACAATGAAATCAACACCTTTAACTCCTGAATCAATCATTCTGTTAACAGCGTTGTTTCCACCTCCACCAACACCAATTACTTTAATTTTTGCTATCTGATCCATTTCTAATCCCATCATACTTATATCCTCCTATTCGCTAAAAAATATTCAGTCATCTTTTCTAGCATTTTCACGTTGTTTAACCCTTGATATTCATTGCCTACACTAGATAATCTAAGTGCTGCACTATTACTTATCATAGTGTATTCTTCGCCTCTTAATTTCAATTTATCAATAAAATTAATAATATTACCTATGCATGATGAATATTTGTTATCACGGATACCTATTAATTTAATATTACCAATATTTGCATTTGAACCGAATACATCACTTATAATATATTCGATATCGGCCATATTACTTGTACCCCCTGTTATAATAATATAATCAATTTTTCGACTTGTCAATATATTAAGCTCTTTTTTAGCTAAATTAAGGATTTCTTCAAGTCTTGAAGAAACAATTTCTGAAATTTCATATTGATTAATTTTTAAATCATCATCATAATCAGTTTTAATTTTAATCATATCTGTTGTACTTGCTTTTCTTTTATGTCCTAGTGCAAAAGTTTTCTTTAAATTTTCAGCAGTATCATTATCGGTTTTATACATATAAGCTATATCTTTATTTATATTTTTACCACCCATACTTATAACTGAATTTTTTAAAATAATTCCTTTGTTATATAATGCTACATTAGTTATATCACTACCAATATTTATTATAGAACATATACCATTTTCAGTACTTTTTGTTTTATGAGTAGCATAATCTCCTATACCTGTAATTGAAGTATCAATTACTTCTAATCCCATATTTTCAAGTAAACCTACAACAGAATAAATATATTTTTTTTCAGTAGTAACAACAATTGTTCTTACACCTAATACTTTTCCTTCAATTTCTAATGGATTTTTAATTCCTGTAACATCATCAACTTTAAAATCTACTGGCAATATAGAAACAATTTCTTTATCATCAGATAAATTATCAAGTGTAATACTATCTAATATATTTCTTACATCACTATGTGTTACTGATTGTGCCATAATATTTATTTCAGCTTTTTTTACTGTAAATTCTGCAAAATAACTAGGTATTGTAGCAATAACTTTATTTATTGTTACACCTATCATATTTTGTACTGAATCTATAGCATTTCTAATTGATTCAGTAGCACTTTTTACATCAGTAATTAATCCCTTTTTTATTCCTTTAGCTTTATAAGATGAGCATGCTAAAAGATTTAATTTGTTTTGATACAATTCACAAACAACAATTTTTATACTGTCAGATCCAATATCAAGACTAGTATAAATCTGTCTCATACAATCATCTCCTATAGCCTACATACCAATTATACTATAAAATACACAAAATGTAAAAAGTTTTTTATCTATTCAAAAAGAAAAAGCTTCATTTTGAAGCTTCTTACATAACATTATTATTTATATCGTTATTAACATTTTCTGTTGGAACTTCTGTATTCATTGGTGCTTCATAAGTTGGTTGTACAGGAGCTACTGGTTGTTGCATTGGTTGAGTTTGTACAGGTTGTACAGGAGCTACTGGAGCTTGTACAGCTTGTCCTTTATTTCCACCAAATAATTTTTTTATTTGATCAATTGCATCTTTGAAACAATTTGGATTTTCTTTCCATAAAAAGAATAAACTTACTCCTACTGCTGCAATACCAATTATAGCAAGTATTAATCCAGCATTAAAATGTAATGTAATATATTTAGAATAACTTTTTCCTAATTTTTCAACTATTTCTTTATTATAAGTATTCTTAATTCTACATACTTCAATAATTAAAGTAAGTAATGATAATCCTGCAGTACCTGCAGTAAATACATGTTTCTTTAATACTACTAATACAATTGTTGCAATAGCTAATAAAATTAAAATAATTCCAGCATAATCACTTCCACTAAAGTAAGCGTCCTTTCCTTTAGCAATATTCATTAAATTCCAACTTTCAGATTTTGATGTACCAAATAATGTCATTTTAACTGTAACAATTTTAACAAAACATGCAATTATTGTAAGAATTGCTCCAGCGATTGCAATTAAACTTTTCTTATCTTTTGTTAAATCGTTAATAATCTTATTAAAGTCGATTCCTGTACCATTATTTACAGGTTGTTGCATAACAGGTTGTCCCATATTATTCATATTATTATCCATATAAACTACTCCTTCTAACATCTAAATAATATCAAATATTTTTAATAATTACAATAAATTATTTAAAAATTTCTAAATAATCACCACTATCCAAATGTAAAACACCTTTTTTATTATCTAATCCTTTTATATAATCTGGATAGTTTCCAAGCTTATTAAAGGTATTAAAATCAACATATACTAAATTACCATCATTCATTGTTAAATAAAATAAATTATCATTTACTTTTGATGGAGTATATTTTATTTCTGATATTCTTCCTAGTATATTTTCATCTAATTTATTCAATCTTTTTAATAATTTTTCTAATATATCTTCTGGTGTTTGGTTAATAAGAGTTGGTAATGAATACTTATCCTTAACCCTTTTACCATTAGATAATAAATATTTTTCTTCATATTGATAATATAATAAAGGTCTATTTTCTTTTACTTTAATACTAACTACTCTCATAAAATTTGAATACTTAATATCTACTTTTTCTATATATGGATTATCATTTAAATTTGATTCCATTTTTTTTCTATTAATAGCTATTATTTTAGGATAATTACGTATACCTAATTCATCAATTATTTGTTGATCAGATATTATACTATTACCTTCTATATATATATTTTCAACTCTAGCATTTGTAATAAATAAACAAATACTTAAAAGTATAGCTACTATAGTTAATAGAACTGTAACATTTTTATATTTAATTTTTCTTCTTTTAATCTTTTTATTCTTCATAATTATAGTCCTATTCTACAATTTCTTGTTCGACCTTTAAATCAATATTATATTTTTCCTTTATCTCTTTTTTTATTGTTTCTATTAATTCTACTATGTCTTCACCAGTAGCATTATCATAATTAATTATAAAATTAGCATGCTTTTCACTTACCATAGCACCACCAATTTTTTTACCTTTAAATCCTATTTCTTCAATTAATCTTCCAGCATAATCCCCTTCTGGATTTCTAAATACTGAACCTGCTGAAGGATATTCTAAAGGTTGTGATTCTAATCTTCTTTTTCTACGATCTTCAATTAATTGCATTATTTCATCTGCGTTACCCTTAGATAATATAAATGTAGCGCTTATACATATATATCCAGGATTTTTTTGTAAGAAAGATGTTCTATAATGAAAATCTAAATCATAGTTAGTTAACTCTTTTATTTTTAAATCAGGAGTTATTACTTTAGCACTCTTAAGTACATATCCTATATCACTCTTATAGGCTCCTGCATTCATATATACAGCTCCACCTACACTACCTGGAATACCTGTTGCAAATTCTAATCCAGTATATCCCATTCTAGATACTCTTGTAGCAAGTTTTATAAGTGGAACCCCTGCTCCTGCAGTTATTTCAACACCATCAATATCAATATTATCAAATTTATCTAATTTAATTAAAACACCATCATAGGTTTCATTTTTAAAAATTAAGTTTGATCCTCTTCCTAAAATTTTATATTTTATATTATTATCTTTTAGAAATTGAATTAATTTAATTAAAGAATATTCATCATCTGGTGTAACAATTGCTGTTGCAATACCACCAGCATGATAAGTAGTATATTTCTTTAAATTAGCACTTTCTATTACATTGCCAACACTTAACTTTTTTAATTCTTCAATTATATTCATAATAATTATCTTCCTATTAGTTTTTCTATAGTTTCATATATTTTTTCAGCACTATCTGAAATTGCTAAACTAGATAAATTCTTTTTCATTTCTTCTAATCTATCATGATCAAATAATAAGTCATCCATATGTTTTACTAATGCTTCTGGTGTTAAATCTTTTTCTTCTATTATATCTGCAGCATTAGCATTTACTAAGTCCATGGCATTTATATATTGATGATTATTTGGTACATATGGACTAGGTATTAATATTGATGGAACTTTAAGTGCTATTATCTCACTTAACGTAGATGCTCCTGCACGAGTTATCATTAAGTCTGTATTTTTCATTAAACCTGTCATACCATCTATATATGGTACAACCTTTACATTATCTGGAAAACTTATTTTAGATATTTTATCATAACTACCTTTTCCAGTAACAAATACTATTTCATAATTATCTCTTTTTATATTTGGTAATGCTTGAACTAACACATCATTAACTGATTCAGCACCAAGTGATCCCATTACTATTAATACTAATTTTTTATTATCTGATAATCCAAATTGACTTTTTGGAATAGCTTCTTTTTTTATAGCATCTTCACTACAAGGATTACCTGTAAATACTACTTTATCAGCTGGAAACTTATCAGCACTTGATGGCATAGATACACCTATTTTATCTGCATACTTAGCTAAATATAAATTAGCCTTACCAGGTATAGAATTTTGTTCATGAACAAAAGTCTTTACACCAAGTTTTTTAGCACACTCAATAACAGGTACTGTAACATAACCACCTACACCAATAGCAATATCTGGATTAAACTCTTTAATTAATTTTTTTACTTTTTTCTTACTTTTAATTAAACATGATAATGTTTTAAAATTTTTAAGTAAATGTTTTCTATTAAATCCATATATTTCAATTGTTTCAAAAGGAATACCTTTGTTAGGTACTATATCTTTTTCCATTCTATTATGTGTTCCAATATATAAAAATTCACTATTTGGTTCGTGTTCTTTTATTTTATTTAAAATTGCTAAAGCAGGATATATATGTCCTCCTGTACCTCCAGCACTAATAACTACTCGCATCTTACCACTCCTTATATAATTATACCATAATTATATGCAAAATATATAGTAAATATAATATATAGTCTATTATTAACCTATATAATGTAAAATAAAATACTAATTATTCAGTACTATATTCACTTAAAAAACTATATAAATCTTGTGCTACATTATTAGGTAATATCTCTTCTAATTCCTCTATACTAGCTTCTTTCATCTTAGTAATTGTACGATATTTCTTAAGTAATAACTTACGTCTTTTATCTCCTATACCTTCTACACTATCTAATATACTAGATAGACTACCTTTACTTCTTATTTGCTTATGATAATTAATTGTAAACTCATGTACTTCATCTTGCATTCTTTCAAGTAAATAAAATAAATTACTTCTTCTATCTATATCATATTCTAAAGTATCAGTTATAAGTTTACTAGTAGCATGTCTATCGTCTTTCTTTAATCCTACTATAGGTATATTAAATCCTAAACTTCTTACTACTTCTAAAGCTACATTTACTTGTCCTAATCCACCATCTACTATTATTAAATCTGGTTTAGTTAAATTATCTTTTAGTACTCTAAAATATCTTCTATATAATACTTCTTTCATAGTACCATAGTCATCATTTTGATCTACACTTATTTTATATTTTCTATATTCATTCTTAGCTGGTTTACCATCTATAAATACAACCATACCAGATACATTATAAGTACCAAATAAATGAGCATTATCAAATATTTCTATTCTATCTAAACTATCAAGTCCTAATACTTTTCTTAATTCTTCATTAGCGTCACTAGTTTTTACTTCATCTCTTTTAATTAATTCAAAATTCTCATTTAAAGCTATTTTAGCATTTTCACATGCTAACTCTATTAATTTTTTCTTATCACCTTTTTGTGGAATAACTATATTAGCACTTAAGTATTCACTTAATGTATCACTAGATACAACATCTGGAACTAATACTTCTTTAGGTAATAATACATTTTTATAAAAATTAGCAATATATGTTGTTAAAACACTATCTACATCATCAATTAATGGTACTATTTTAGAATGCCTTTCTATTATTTTCGCACCTCTTATAAAGAATACTTGTATACTTAAATATCCCTTATCTTCATAATAACCAAATACATCTCTATCTATATTATCCTTAGTTTCTACTTGTTGATGAGTAGATATAACATTAATATAATCTAGTAATTGTTTCATTTCTAATGCTTTTTCAAACTCTAAATTACTACTATATTTTTCCATTTCTTCTTTAATTTTATTAGTTATTAAACTATGATCACCTTTTAAAAATCTAATAACTTCTTCTTTCATATTATCTATAGTATTTTTTGGTACATCTATATTACAATATCCTAAACATTGTCCTATATGATAATAAAGACATAGTTTATCTTCATATGTATTACATTTTCTTAATGGATACATTCTATTTAATAAATTAACTACATTACGTGCTGCTGTTACATTAGGATATGGTCCATATAAATTCTTTTGATTTTTCTTTCTAGTTAATGTTCTAACTACTTTTAATCTTGGTACATTATCACTAGTTAATTCTATATATGGATAACTTTTATCATCTTTAAGCAATATATTATATTTAGGATTATATTGTTTAATTAAATTATTTTCTAAAATTAATGATTCTACTTCACTATTTACAGTAATATATTCAAAGTCATCTATTTCACTAACTAATCTAGCTGTTTTACCTGTATGAGTACCTCTAAAATATGAATTAACTCTATTTTTTAATTTTTTTGCTTTACCTATATATATAATATTACCATCTTTATTTTTCATTAAATAACAACCTGGTAACATAGGTAATAAAGATAATTTTTCTTTTATTTTATTCATTAAATCACCTGATATATTTTTCCATAACTAACTAATAATTTATATATATAATTATTTATATTAGCTCTTTCTTTTAATAACTTAGTATTATCCCTAGTAGGATGTATTCTATTAGATAATATCACTATACCTAATTCATTTGCTCTATCTATAACTATATGACATCCAGTAAAACTAGTATGTACTATAGTATCATCAGAACAAAATTTATTACATAAAAATGATGATTTACCATAAGCCCATCCTATAGTTCTTCTTACATCTTCATTATCAATAAATAATGGTGTAAACCATAAATCAATATATTTTTTATCTATTATTTTTTTACCATTATAATATCCATCATTTAATATTAATTTAATAAAATGTGATATATCTTTAATAGTACTAAATACCCCTGAATTACCTGATACACCATTTAAATATCTTGCTTTTTCATCATCTACTATACCTTGTAATAAATTATTATCTATTATTTCTGTAGGAGCACATAAATACTTATCTTTTGGATTATATGTTGTATCATTCATATCTAGTTTAGAAAATATATATTTACGTGCTAATACATCTAAACTTTCACCATATATATTTTCTATTATAAAACCTAATAATATAAAATTAATATCACTATATTTAGCATATCCACCTGGATTATATTCTAATTCTATATTAGTATAAAAATCATCTTTACTTTTTATACTATTTTTATCATATAATACTTTTATACCAGATGAATGTGTTAATAAATGTAGAATTAATACATTATCATATTTAAATTTAGGTAAATAGTCTATTACTTTATCATCTAATTTTATTCTATCTTCTTGAAGTAGAATACTTATTAATAAATTTGTTACTAATAATTTAGATAAACTAGCTATATCATATAATGTATCTATACTATTTTTTTCGATATTAGGTATTATTGATTTATTACCTACACAACCTATATATTCTTCATTGTCACAATATATATAATAAGCACATCCTGGAAAAACTTTTTCATTTACTTTTCTTTTTAAATACTTTTCTAATTGTTCTTGCATATTCATCACACTTATATTTTAACATTTATATATTATATAGTATAGTTATATTGATAAAAAAAATTTAATAAGATATAATTTTAGTGGTGATATTATGTATTCAATTAATACTAAAACTACTACATTAATAGAAATAAATAAATCTAAATTTTATTGTGAATTAATACCTATTAATTCATTAGATGAAATAGATAATATAATAAATAATGTTAAAAAAGAGTATAAAGATGCTACTCACTACTGTTATGCGTATATATTTGATAATACTAAAAGATTTTCTGATGATGGTGAACCAGGAGGGACTGCAGGTATGCCTATATTAAATGTATTAGAACAAAATAACTTAGATCATGTAATAGCTATTGTAATAAGATATTTTGGAGGTATTAAATTAGGTGCTGGAGGATTAGTAAGAGCATATACAAATAGTGTTTGTGAATCTATAAATAATAGTAAAATAATAGAATTAATAAAAGGTAAAAAAATAAGTATTGAATTTACATATGATAATATTAAACAAATAGATTATTTACTTAAAGATGCTAATGTTATAAGTAAAGAATTTAATTCTAATGTTACTTATATATTTAATATACAAGATAATATAAATATAAAAGAAATACTAAGTAATTATATATTAAATTTTAAAGAGTTAGACAATATTTTAATAGCAAAAAAGGAAGATTAAATCTTCCTTTTATTATATACAACTGGATATTCTATATTATATTTATCTGGTAAATATTCAACCATTAATTCACCTAATTTTTTTTCTTCACATACAGATTTTAAATACTCTATTTGATTATAATAACTAGGTAATGGCATACCTAAAAAGAAATTAAAAAAATTATAAGAACTACATCCACAAAATGATATATAAAAATCTTTATTATATTTATATATAGCATCAATCATCTCATCAGTAGCATTACATGGCATAATACCTACTAATAAATCAAAATTAGATACATCAACACTAGAATCAAATTTTTCTGGATATAATTTTAAATTACTATATTTATATGAATGATTAGTTACCAATTTAGGGTCATATACTGTAATAGTACCAATACCTGTTTTAAGTTGTTCACGAGCAACTCTTCTAGCAAATGATGGATAAGACCCTCCTGCTATTTCAAGGATATTACTATTTAAATTAAATCTTTCTTTTATAGCATTCAAATGATATATATACATATTTACATCATCAGGTATTATTCCAAAATAATCATACAATTGATAAAAATCTGTAGGATTATCAAATTTTCCTGCTCTTTTAACAAAATGGATATCCATTTCTTTTTTTAATTGATCAGAAAATTTATCTCCATATCTAGACATAAATATTTTATATTTTCTTTTTACTTCATCAGTTGTAATTAATGGATTCCATTGATTCATATTAACTCCCCTTTTACACGTGATATATAATACCATTTTAACAAAAAAAATACAAGGATTAAGCTCCTTGTATTTGTTTAGCAACTTCTTCAGCAAAGTTTTCTTCTTTTTTCTCTATACCTTCTCCAACTTCGTATCTAATCATGTTAACAATGCTTCCTCCGTTGTTAGCAACATAAGTAGCAACTGTTTCACCATCACCTTTAACGAAAGCTTGATTTTCTAAGCATACTTCTTCATAGTAAGCTTTAACTTTACCAGGCATAATTCTTTCTTCAATTACATTTTCAGGTTTTCCTTCATTTAATAATTGTTCTTTAATTATTTTCATTTCTTTTTCTAATGTTTCAGTTGGTACATCACTTGATTTAACAAATTGAGGTCTCATAGCAGCTGAATGCATAGATACATCTTTAGCAACTTCAGCATTAGCTCCTTCAACAATAGTTAAAACAGCAATTTTACCATTCATATGAATATATTCTCCGAATGATTGTGAATCAGTTTTAACAACTCTTTCAAATCTTCTGAAACTTAATTTTTCACCAATAGTAGCTGTTTTACTAATGATTAAATCATTAATAGTACCTTCAACAGCAGGAAGTGCTAAAACTTCTTCAACTGTAGATACTTCATTAGCTAAGATAGCATCTAATATAGTATCAACTAATGAAATAAATTCAGCATTTTTAGCAACGAAATCTGTTTCTGAGTTAACTTCTACTATAGCAGCAACATTACCATTAATTTTAACTGAAGCTAAACCTTCAGCAGCAATTCTATCAGCTTTTTTAGCAGCTTTAGAAATACCCTTTTCTCTTAACCAATCTACTGCTGCATCTAAATTACCTTCAGTAGCTTCTAATGCTTTTTTACAATCCATCATACCAGCATTAGTTTTTTCTCTTAATTCTTTGATTAAACTTGCACTAATCATATATATCCTCCTCTATTTAATAATAAAACAAGGATGAGTTATTAACCCATCCTTTGTAGTATTCTTTTTATTTTAAAGCTTCTAATAATTCAGCTTTTTTCATTGTAGAATATCCTTTAATATCTTTAGCTTTTGCTAATTCTCTTAATTCTGAAACTGTCTTTGAAGATAAATCTTCTTTAACGGCTTTTTTAGTTTCAACAGCTTCAACTTTTTCTTCTTTAGCTTCTGCTTTAGGACTTTCTTTTACATCTTTTTCTACTTTATTGAATGGTTTTTTAAAATTCTTATTTTTATCAAATGGTTTTTTATCAAATGGTTTTCTTTCGAATGGTTTCTTATCTTCTTTTCTCTTAACTTATTCAACAGCACGTTTCATAATATCGCTTCCGTTTTCTTCAGCTTTACCACTATAGTCAGTTATTTTACCACCATTAGCTTCGATAATAGCATTATTCATAACACCGATAATTAATTTAACAGCACGAATAGCATCATCGTTAGCAGGAATAACATAATCTACCATATCTGGATCACAGTTAGTATCTACGATACCAAATACAGGGATATTTAATTTTCTTGCTTCTCTAATAGCAATTTCTTCTTTACTTGGATCTACGATAAACATAGCTTGTGGTAATTTATCCATATTACGGATACCACATAAAATTTTATTTAATTT
>CADBNE010000026.1 GCA_902795975.1 uncultured Erysipelotrichaceae bacterium | reverse complement strand
CAGGAGAGATTTGAACTCTCGCACCAGTTGCCCGGTCTACACCCTTAGCAGGGGCGCCTCTTCAGCCTCTTGAGTACTACTCCAAAATCAAGCTACATGTTAATTCTACCATAAAAAAAATCTCTTTTCAAGATTTTTTATGCAATTAATTGTTTTTTTAATTTTTCAAGTACTTTATGTTCTTTTCTTGATACTTGTACTTGAGTTAAACCAAGTGAGTTTGCAACCTCCACTTGAGTCATATCATTCATATATCTTTTTGTAATAATGTCTAATTCTTCACTTGATAATTTATTTAATTGTTCCTTTAATAATATATTTGAATATTCATCAACTGAATTATTTATTTGTATATTATCTATATCTACCAATATACTTGCACTATTTAAAGCCTCTACAATTAAATATTCATCTATTTCAAGGAAATCTCCTATTTCTTGAAGAGTAGGTGTTCTCATTAGTTTTTGAGATAAATAACCTATAGTTTTATCAATTTGAGAATATAATTTAGAAATATTTCTACTAATCTTAATTCCCCTATCCTCTCTAACTAATTTTTTCATTTCACCTAAGATATAGGAATATGCATATGTGGAGAATTTAACATCAATATTTGAATCAAAATTATTATAAGCTTTTATTAATCCTATACAGCCTACTTGAAATAAATCCTCTTTATTCGAATAATTTTTAAAATATTTCATGACTGCATATATTAACTTTTCATACTCTATTATTAGTTGTTCCAATTTATCACCTTTATTGCACTTATTTCATTGCCTATTTCATTCATATAATTTAATAAATTGTATCTATTATCATAACCATGCACCCCACAAATAAAACTCACCCCCTTTCTTTCTTTTATTAAATTGTACCAACCAATAATATTGTTAATAGAATATATATCAATATAATTTAATTGTTCAAAATTAAATACTATATTAGTAAATCCTAATTGATTAATTAAAAAATTTAATTCATTATTTATTATATTAATATTATTTATATTTAAATTTCCTATTAAACGTATAAATAATACATTCTTTCTATATTCAATATTATATTTAAACATATTACCTCCTACATTTATAATATACATTATATATAGTGCGAAAAATGTCGAAAAAAAATATAGTATTTCTACTATATTATTTTTCATTTATAAATTTATTAAATCTATCAAATACTCTTTCTTTACCTAATAAATTCATTAATTCATATAAATCTGGTGTCATAGAACGAGAAGTAAGTGCTACACGTATTACAGTACTAACATCACCTACATGTCCTTTATATGCATCAGGATTATTTTTATATTCTTTAACTTCTCTAGCATATCCTAGTTCTTCTGATAAATCTTTTAATTTATCAAACCAAGCTTCTTTATCATCAGCTTCATTATAATATTTATCCATATAAGTTTTTAAAATATTTTTTATTTCTGAAATATCAGTAATTGATTGAAAACTATAATCATCAACATTTGTATATAATTCATCAAACATATACCAAACTTGATTCTTAATATCACTAAAACAAGAATAATCTTTACGTGGTTTCTTTTGTTCTCTTTCAATATTAAATAACTTAGTAGCAAATTCTTTATTATCTTCTAATATTTTTGCAAATTCACTATCATATTCTCTTGCCCAATTTAATGTTCTATCATATACTTCTGTAGCTTTTAAATAACTTATATAATTTTTAGAAATATTATATAATTTCTCAGTATCAAATAAACCTCCACTAGCTGACACTTTCTTAAAATCAAATTTAAAATCATCTATAGTTTTATCTTTATTACAATCATACCATTGTTCAAAATTAGTATTAGCTAAAGTCATTAAATATAATTTAACTGCCTCTACTGGTATACCTTGTTCATGATAAAAACTTACAGCAGCTTCTGGGTCTTTTCTCTTACTTAATTTTCTTTTCTTTCCATCTTCCTCTTTCATAATTGGAGAAATATGAGCATATTTAGGTGGTTCAAATCCCATTAATCTAAACATTTGAATATGTTTAGGTACAGATGGTAACCATTCATCTCCTCTTATTACATGAGTTGTATGCATTAAATGATCATCAATTATATGTGCAAAATGATATGTAGGAAGACCATCAGACTTTAATATAACATCATCTATATCATTTTCTGGAAATTCTACTGTACCTTTAATTAAATCATTAACTTTAATCTTATTATCAAAACTTCCTGGTGATTTAAATCTTATAATATATGGTTCACCATTTTTTACTTTTTCTACAATTTCTTCTGGAGTTAATCTTCTACATTTAGCAAATCTACCATAATAACCAATTCTCTGCTTTCTTTTTTCTTGAATTTGTCTTGTTTCTTCAATTTCTTCTTGTGAACAAAAACATGGATATGCTAAACCTTCTTCTATTAAATGTTTTACATATGTTTGATAAATATCTTTTCTCTTACTTTGAGTATAAGGACCATATTCACCTTTTTCTTCTGTTTCACTAATAGCACCTTCATCCGGAATAATATTAAAGTCCTTTAAATCCTTAATCATTCCTTCAACACCATTTTCTACTTTTCTCTTTTGATCAGTATCTTCAATTCTTAAATAGAAAATACCATTTGTATCATGTGCAGCTTTACTTTCAATGAAAGATGCAAAAAGAGAACCCATATGTACAAATCCAGTTGGAGATGGAGCAAATCTTGTAACAATTGCATTCTTATCTACATTTCTTTCTGGATATTTTTTTTCATAATATTCTATGTCTGAACTAACTCCTGGCATCAATATATCTGCCAATTCCTTATTTGTCATAAAAAACACCTCGTAATAATTCTATCATAATTATATTTATTAAACAAGAAAAAAAGAGCAATTAAATTGCTCTTCCTAATGTTTGTTCATTAGTATTACTTAATTCATAAATTGTACTGAACTCTTCAGGAATTTTTGTAATATTAGGATATGAATTAACTCTGTCTAAGTATCTAACCAAACTAAGTTGATCCATAAACTCATTTATTTCTTCTGGATTTTTTAAACCATTGCTTACTTGTCTTGAATAAAGTTCAGCAATTTCTCTTATAGCAAGTGGATATGTATCATTAGTATATTCGGCACTACCCCTACTGATTCTTGATGTAATTGTATAATTTAAATTTTGAACAATTCGTTCAGTCTTAGTTAACGCCATTCAACTTACCTCCGCCTCTAATAATTTTTTAAATATAATTTCTGCATCATTATTAAAATATGCATCAAACATTATATCCTTACCAATCACTCTACTAATTAAATTGGTTGCAAGTACTTCTTCTTCGAAATCACATATTCCTTCATTACCAACCAACGTATTAGCAAGCATTTCAGTAAATCCCATATTAAGGGCATACAAGCTATCGTTTCTATTAAATCCATAAAAGTTGTCACATGCAGATATCATACCAAGAATACCTTTCATCATTAAATGTTTAACATCATAATCACTTTCAAGGCTCTTTATATTAAGTAGTATCTTATTATGCACTGCATCATACACAACTGGTCCTTTTCTCTCATACAGTGTAATTTTTCCCACTTTTACATTCTTAATTTTAGAACTTAATTTTTCCAAACTTACATCAGGGAAAGTTTGGTTGAAAAGGATAATTAATTGAAAAATTTCGTCTTTAACTTCTTTAGTCAAAGATTCATTAGCATCTAAATTAGATTTGATTTGATCTAATATATCCATTAATATCACCCTCATCTAATTATCATTATACCATAAATTTAATTTTTGGAATAGTTTTTGCTAATTTTTTTTATTTTTTTAACTTTTTTATATTTTTCAATCAAATTATTTATCTTTTTTGCGCCTAATTTTTCATAATCTGATTTACACATAATATTATTAATTTGTGATTTGTCATTTACTTTACTATTTATTATTTCACATATATTTTCCTTGGTTAATTTATTAAACACAAATGTTTCTGTAACTTTATCATTATATATTTTTGTAAAGTTATCAGATACTTTACTACCTTTTTTAAATCCTATATCTGAATTATCCAAATAATTACTTATTAATATTATTATACTGTTATTAAAATGAATATTATTTCCTTTAGAATCTTTAATTTCTCCATTATCCAGTATTTGCAATATTAAATTTTGAACATAACTGTGACAAAATTCCAACCCATCGAAAATAATTACACTTAAAGGATTTTCTCTCACACTATCTAATAAATAATTATTATTATCATATCCAATATACCCTGGAGGAGCACCTACAAGTTTATTAATACTATAAGAATCATTATATTCTCTTAAATCAATTCTTATAACATTTTTTGATATATTTTTAGCAAACTCTAGTGCTGTAAAAGTTTTACCTACCCCTGTACTTCCTAAAAATAAAGCACTATATGGCTTATTCATTGAATTATATACAGAATATGAATCAAGAATACTCTTTAATATATTATTTTGACCTATAATCTTCTTACTTAATATATTATATAAATTAACTCTATCATCTATATTTTTTATTTTATTAATTGGTATATTAGTTCTATTACTAATTACTTCGTAAACATCATCTAATGAAACATTTATATAATTAGTAGTTGTAATTAATAATTCTAATTCATTTAATTTAGTAATATAATTATTTTCTATTTTTTTATATTTATATGCATCTTTAAAATTTTTATATTTAATACATTCTTTTTTCTTTTTAGTTATTTCTAACAACTTATCACTTAAATTATTGTATTCATTTATTTTTTTATTATCTTTTAAATTAGCATGTGAACATACTTCATCAAGTACATCAATTGTCTTATCAGGATTTCTATAATTTTTTATATACTTATCTGATAAATTAACAATACTATCTAAAATTGATTGTGATAAATTTACATGGTGAAAATTTTCATACTCACTTTTTAATTTATTTATAATATTTTTTACTTGATCTAAATTAGGTTCTTCTATAATTATCTTTTTAAATCTTCTTTCTAATGCTTTATCTTTCTCAATAAACTTTTTATATTCATTTATAGTTGTCGCACCTATACATTTGATTTGTGAGCGTGCTAAAGCTGGTTTTAATATATTTGATGCATCTATTGCTCCTTCTGCTCCTCCTGCACCTACAATAGTATGAATTTCATCAATAAAAAGTATTATATCCTCATTTTCTGAAGCCGCTTTAACTATCTTATTTAATTTTTCTTCAAATTCTCCCCTATATTTAGTACCTGCTACCGCTCTAGACATATCTAGATTTATTATTCTTTTATTTTTTAATTTATTAGGTACATTATTATTAACAATTCTTCTACTAATTTCTTCTATAATAGCGCTTTTTCCTACACCAGCATCTCCAATAAGTAATGGATTACTTTTATTCTTTCTAGATAAAATTTCTATTACTTGATTTATTTCTTTATCTCTCCCTACCACTGGTTCAAATGAATTTACTATTTCTCTTTTAGTAAACTCAAAACCTATTTCATCAATTATAGTTTTTTTCTTCTTATCTCTTTTAGGAATTTTAAATATAAATTCATTATATAATTTATCAATATCAATATTTATAGAACTTAACACTCTATATGCTATACCATTACCTATTTCAATAATTGATATAAATAAATTTTCTATTGATACCTTTGTATTTTCTTCCATACTAATATCAATAGACCTTTCAAATATTTCTCTAACTACAGGAGTATATAAAACCCAATCACTTTTCTTATCACCATATCCAACTAATTTTATTACTTCTGATTGTAATAATTTATATGTTATATTATATTTTTTTAAGATATCACTAACTACATTTTTGCTTTTCATTATACCCAATAGTAAATGCTCAGAACCTAGATATGGATGTTTAAGTTTCATCATCTCTAACTTAGAATCACAGATTACTTTTTTAGTTTCTTCATTAAATTTATTAAACATTTATACCTCCTATATACATTCTATGTTTATAATATGTATAAATTATTTTTTTAAACAAAAAAACTTGTCGATTTAACAAGTCTTTTTATACATTATTAATGCTGAATAACAATATATTTGTTCTTCATCTGTCATTGTAGTTGCTACTTCATACTTTATATCTACAATATCTTTATCTTTAATAAATGAATTAATTTTATCTTCCAAATCCATTTCATGTTCTTCATCAAATATTTTTACAAACATATATAATCACCAATATTATATTAGCCTATAATATATGTATATAATGTCGATTAATATTTTGATGATCTATTAGAGAATGAACCACCTAATGATGGAATATTAATTACTTTTCTTGGATTAATAATACGTGCTATAAAACCACTATAAGATTTAAATTCATTACCCCAGTTTCCAGTGGATACACCAAAGTGAAGATGTGAACCTGTAGAGCATCTATCCCAATATTCAACACTAGGTTTACCACCTTGTGTACCAACTACTGTTTGAGGTGTAACATTTTGTCCTACTCTAACATTAATACTACCCATATGGTAATAACATGTAGTATACTTTTTACCATTTATTTTATGGTTAATATATATCATATTACCACCACAACTTTGATGATGAAATATGGCTGCTACAGTACCATTTCCTGCTGAATAAACTTTTTGTCCATGAGAACCTGCAAGGTCTACTCCATAATGGAAATCACTTACCCATCTTCCACCTAATTTATATGTACGATGTCCATAATTACTTGTTACTCTACCTGATATTAAAGGTCTATATAATGATGAACCTGAAGGTAATTTATCTCTTAAACATTCATCAATAGTTTCATCTAACTTACATTTATATGTATTTTCATATAAATTAATAGTTTTCTTTAATGCAGCTATTTCTTCTTCAATACCTATTGAACCATCCATAGTTTCTGCTAGCTTACCTTTTTGTGCTGTTATAAATTCTTCTAGTTCCCCTTCTTTTTTAGTAAGAGATACCTTCTTATCAGCTAATTCTTCTTTTTTATTCTCATTAGCTTTTATCTTTTTATTATAATCTTTTATAGTTGAAGAATAATATTCACTTAATTGCTCAGTAACTGCCATTCTATATGTTAAATCTGTATAATCAGTTGCATCAAATACATATTCAACAATTCCTGAATCACCTGATTTAGATAATTGATAATAATTAATAATATCCTTTACTTCGCTATTCATAGATTTAATTTCTTTACCTAAATCTTTTATTTCATCAGCTAAATCATCTACTTCTTCTTCAATATCAACTTTTTCCTGTGTAATTTCTTCAATTCTTGATTTAGAATTTCTAATATTATTTTGAGCATTTTGTTGAGCAGCTTTATTTTCACTAAGTTCTCTTTCTAATTGCGCTAACTCATTTTTCATTTTTCTCAATGTTCTTGCATCAGCATCTACAGTATTATCTTCTACTGGCAATGCTATCTCAATAACAATAAAAAATATAAATGCAATAACATAGCTTATTTTTTTTAGTAGTTTCATCTTACCACCCATTACCTATTCTTTTAATTTTTTTCTAATCATTTTATAATTTGGACAATACTTTTCTACTAAGTTCCAAAAACTACTTGAATGATTGAAATGTATTACATGACTTAATTCATGTATTATTACATAGTCTATTTCATCATAACTATGTTCTATAAGCTTACTATTTAATGTAACAGTATGTTTAACTTTATTATATACTCCCCATCTTGTTTTCATAGTTCTAATTTTTAATAAAGGACATATATTTACTTCTTCAAACATATTGTATATTAATTGATATCTTTCATTAAATATTTCCTTTATTTGATTTTTATACCATTTATTAAATTTAATGTTATTTGGAATATATATTTTGTCACCATCTATCTTGATATCATCTATGTTTGTTATTTCAATTATATCATAAGATTGACCTAAATAGAAGAATCTACTATTTTTTTCTACTCTTTTTGACTGTCTAATTAACATTTTTTCTATATTTTTTTTGTTATCTTCTAGTAATTTTTTTATATATATTTTAGGTGTAAGATAACCTGTAGTAACTTTAATTACAAGGTTTTCATCCATTCTTATATATGTATTTTTGTTATTTTTTTTAATTATCTCTACAGGATATTTTATATTATTTATTTCTAAAAACATACTATTTAATTGCAGATAATATAACTAATACAATTATAACTAAAATGATAACAATTAAAAGAAATTTCCATATATGTTTTAACCATCCAGTATAAGATACATTTAAATAAGTTAATCCTGCGATTAAATATACATTAAATGGTGTAACTAAACTTGCAAATCCATGTCCAAGTTGAGTTAGTAATAATGTCATATTAAGATTTTCACTTCCATATATTTTATTAAATACATTTCCTAATGATGATGCAAGTGCAAAATAATCATTTACAAATATATTATGTAAAAAGCTTATAGTAAACACTCCTATTGTTTGATTTTTTATACTTAATAATCTATTTATCAATGAATAAACAAAGCTATTACTATTATATAATGATAAAACTATTATACTTAATGATAATACACTATAAAATAACATTGGTGTAATATCACTGAATCCTTTTTTCATACTAGATAATGTTTTATCTAATTTAATTTTATAAAGGAATGCTAATACAAATGAAGAAAGAATTAATAAAGCCCCCATTGTAAATCCAGTCCAATATCCAAATGATTCACTCATTCCTAATATATTTTTCATAAAAGTATAATCTTTTATGTTTGTATTTATTAAATTATTATAACTATTTGTTACTTTAATATTATTAAACATATAATACCAATTGTACATACAAATAGATACAATTATAAATACTAAACTCATTGTTATAATTATTGGTAAGTAACTTTTACTTTCCGTAGTAACTTTTTTCTTACCTCTAACTTTCTTTTCTATTTCTTCTTCATATAATAAAATATTTTCATATTCTTCTCCATCTTTAAATGTAAATAATATAAATGTTAAATACAATATTAAAAACATTACAAATAATATTACTCTAGGTATTATATTATTATTTAATGGAACCATATAAAGAATTCTATTTAAGCCATTTATTGTAGGATTAAATAGTGAAACTATTGTCCCTACTAACATTGCTCCCACTGTAGAAGAAAACACTGTTTTCTTTTCTATATTAAGTTTACACATAATAGCATTCACTAATGGTAATAAAAAGAATAAAACTAAATTTAAACCAGTAAGTGATGCAAAAACAAAATAGAATCCAGAAATCAATAATGTAAATAATATCTTTCTATTTTCTAATTTATTTTTAATATCATTAATCATTTTGGAGTATGCACCCGTAGAATTAAGTACTCCATAAAATATTCCTATTGAAACAAATCCAAATATAATATTTCCATATCCTACTTGATTAACATACCCACTAATATTTTTTGTCATTGATATTACATAATAATTAAATAAATTAATTGGTGCTAAGAAAAAGTCAAATAAACCTATTTGATTAAATCCAACTGATTGATAATCAGTATTAGAAAAATTACCAGCAACAATTATCCAACTTAATAACATGTAAAATAATAATCCAATAATAATTGAATAAAATGTTTTTTTATTTTTCATATCTACCCTCCTAAAACAATTATACCACAATTTCACTATTGAATTAAATTGTAGTATAATATTTTTTGGTGATTTTATGTTTATTTATACCAATTCTAACAAGAGATATCATACTCTTGATTACTTTTATAAAAATAAATTTAATTCTAAAGTATGTAAGATTAGTTTAAATGCTGGTTTTACTTGCCCAAATATAGATGGTACTGTTGGTCGTGGCGGTTGTATTTATTGTTCTAAACTAGGTAGTGGTGACTATGCTGGTGATGAAAAAGACGACTTAATAACACAATTCAATAGTATTAAAAAGGTAATGACAAATAAATGGCCTAATAGCAAATTTATAGGTTATTTTCAAGCACATACTAATACTTACGCACCACTGAATGTGTTAAAAGATAAATATGAATTAATTCTTAATCAAGAAAATGTAATTGGATTAAGTATTGCTACTAGAGCAGACTCAATTACTGATGAATGTCTTGAATATTTAAGTAAATTAAATAAAAAAACTTTTTTAACAATTGAATTAGGATTACAAACTATACATGAAAGTACATCTAAATATATTAATAGATGTCATACTTTAAAATGCTTTGAAGATATGGTAAAAAAATTAAGAGAAAGAAATATTAATGTAGTTGTACATATAATTAATGGTTTACCTTATGAAACAAAAGAAATGATGCTAGAAACAGTCAAATATTTAAATAATCTTGATATACAAGGAATTAAAATACATATGTTATCAATATTAAAAAATACTAAATTAGCACTTCTTTATAAAGAAGAAAACTTTAAAACTTTATCTAGAGATGAATATATAGATATAGTATGTGATCAATTGGAACTATTAAGACCAGAAATAGTTATACATCGTATCACTGGAGATCCTAAAATATCTGATTTAATTGAACCTGATTGGTTATGTAAAAAAGTAACTATATTAAATGATATTGATAAAGAAATGGTTAGAAGAAACTCTTATCAAGGATGCAAAATAAAAGATGAAATTAATTAATATTTCATCTTTTTTTTGAATGACTATATAGTAAATTTAAACTATTAATTATATATTTATTATCTCTTGATACGATAATTAATTCATAATAATTTTCATATGACATAGGTCGATAATTATCATTATCTAAGTACTTAGTATATTTATCCTCTAATACTCCTATACTTACTTTAACACTATTATTTTCATAATCATTTATTTTAAAATCAACATATTCTATATTTTCTCTAACTGAACGTTTATTATTTTTTTCTAAATGTTTCATTTGAGATTCATATTGATTATATATATCATTATCTAAAATATTTTTTATATTTTCATAATCTAATTCAGAAAAATATTTTTGTAATTTGACATATAAATCTTTTACTTCATATTCAAATTCATCTATATCAAAATCTTTAGGAAGTTCTGTATTTATTATTACAGTTTCTTCCTCAGGTTCTTCTTCTATTTCTTCTTCCTCTTCAATAATTTCTTTTTCTTTAGGCTTATATAGTCTTATAAATGCTACTATACAACCTACTATTACTGTACAAATTAATATAATTATTATTGCTAATATTTTACTATTTAACATGTAATCACCTTATATAATTATAACACAAATATAAAAAAGAGGAAGTATAACTTCCTCAATTTATTAATCTACTAATTCTTGTTCAAGTGCTTCAAGTGGTTCTTCCTTTAAATTATCTAATTCTAAAGAATAATTTACTTTACGATATTTTCTAGCACCTGTACCAGCTGGAATTAACTTACCAATTAATACATTTTCTTTTAATCCTTGTAAGTAGTCTACTCTTCCATGAATTGCAGCATCAGTTAAGATTCTTGTAGTTTCTTGGAATGAAGCAGCAGATAAGAATGAATCAGTTTCAAGAGATGCTTTTGTAATACCAAGTAATACTGGAACACCTTTTGCTGGTCTCTTACCTTCAAGAATTAATCCTTGGTTAGTTTCTGTAAATTTATTGTAATTTACCATTGTTCCTGGTAAGAAATATGAATCTCCAGAATTAATAATCTTAATCTTAGATATCATTCTCTTAGCCATAATTTCAACGTGTTTATCAGAAATATCAACACCTTGAGAACGGTAAACTTTTTGAATTTCTTTTAATATATATTGTTGAGTTGTAATTGGGTCAGTAACTGCTAATAACTCTTTTGGATTGATAGCACCAAATGTAATCTTATCACCAGCACTAATTTCATCACCCTTTTCAACACATAATTTAGCTCCGTAATTAGTAGTATATTTTTTAGTTTCAACATCATTTTTAACATATACTGTAAAGTTACCATTACCCTCTTCGATTTCACTAACTGTACCAGTAATTTCAGATACAATAGCTTTACCTTTAGGATTACGTGATTCAAATAATTCTTGAACACGAGGTAAACCTTGAGTGATATCGTCTCCAGCAACACCACCAGTGTTGAATGTTCTCATGGTTAACTGAGTACCTGGTTCACCGATAGATTGAGCAGCCATAATACCTACAGCTTCTCCTTCTTCAACGATTGTACCAGTAGCTAAGTTTCTACCATAACATTTACGACATACACCATGATCTTCTTTACATGTAAGAACTGTTCTAATAGGAACTCTAGTAATACCAGCAGCTATAATCTTATCAGCAATTTGTTCAGTAATATATGTATTTCTTTCACAAATAACTTCTTTAGTTTCTGGATTAATAACTTTCTTACTTGTATATCTTCCAATAATACGATCTGCTAAAGATTCGATTACTGTGTTATCTTTTTCATTAATAAATGCTTCAACCATAACTCCATTTTCAGTACCACAATCATCAGATTTAACAATGATATCTTGTGCTACATCAACTAAACGACGAGTT
>CADBNE010000025.1 GCA_902795975.1 uncultured Erysipelotrichaceae bacterium | reverse complement strand
TGCTTCTTCTTCATCCATTGTTAATGTTTCATCATAATGTGCTTTTTGTTGTTTACAAACAAAATCTACTATAGCTTTTGTTTCATCCTCTGATATAAATGTACCTTGAATACGTATTGGTTGGCTTTCACCTTGTGGTAAATATAACATATCACCTTTACCAAGTAATTTTTCAGCACCTACCATATCAAGGATTGTACGAGAGTCAGTACCACTACTAACTGCAAAAGATATACGTGATGGTATATTAGCTTTAACTACACCAGTGATTACATCTACAGATGGTCTTTGTGTTGCTACAATTAAATGTATACCTGCAGCACGAGCCATTTGAGTAATACGCATAATAGAATCTTCTACTTCTTTAGCAGCAACTAACATTAAGTCTGCCAACTCATCTATTATAACAACTATATAAGGCATTAATTTTTTCTTTTCTGAATCTGGTAATGATTCATTTTCTCTTTTTATACGTTCGTTATATGTTGTAATATTTTTATTACCATTACGTTCAAATAATTCATATCTATTTTCCATTTCAACTACTATCTTCTTTAAAGCTATATTTGCTTTCTTAGGATCAGTAATTACTGGAGTAAGTAAATGTGGAACACCATTATATACAGATAATTCTACTTTTTTAGGGTCAACAAGTACTAATTTAACTTCATCTGGTTTTGCGCGCATTAATATTGTTGCAAGAAAACTATTAATACAAACAGACTTACCACTACCTGTAGAACCTGCTACTAATAAGTGAGGTGTTTTATTT
Source organism: uncultured Erysipelotrichaceae bacterium (assembly GCA_902795975.1). The sequence goes on along the minus strand of CADBNE010000025.1, from coordinate 3,502 downwards.
ATTTCCATTGTCATTGGAGTACCCATTATATCTCTACCAAGTACTGCCAATAATTTCTTTTCGTGGTTAGGATCTTGATCATTAGCGCATGCTAATATTTCTCTAACGCTTACCATTGTAATACTCTTATTTGGTAATTCTATACCTATTGTACTTTTACCAGGTATTGGAGCTTGAATACGTACATCTTTAGCTGCTAAATTAAGAGCTATTTCTCTATTCAAACTTAATATTTTATTAACACGTGTTCCTGCTTTTATTTCAAGTTCATATTGTGTAACTGAAGGTCCTACATGAGCTGAAACTACTTTTCCTTCAATACCAAAATCTTTTAATACTTGAACTATGATAGGTATATTATGTTTAATTTGTTCTTGATTATCTTTATTATTATTTTTTGTTGATTTAGTAAGAAGTGTAAGTGGTGGATATTCCCAAACAGTACTTACTGGTTCTTCTTCTTTCACTGGTTCTGGATTTTGAGACAATACTTCACCAGTTACTGGATCAGCTACAATTTGTTGTGCTGGTTTATTATGTATATCTTCTCTTCTTATTACAGTTCTATGATCTTCTTCTACATCATTAATATCAGTAACTTCAATTTCATCGTGAATATGTTTTTTAGGTTTTTCATCATCTTCATCGTCATCATCATCTTCATCTCTATTAATAATTGAATCTTCATGAATACGGCTTGCTAAATTATGAACTCCTGTCTTTGTTTTCTTAACAGCATCATATATAGAAATACCTGTAAACATAATAATTCCACATAACATAAGTGCTATTGAAACAACAAGTGTTCCATCTGCTGTAAGTAAAGATACCATGCAACAAGCAAAAAATCCACCAATTACTCCTCCACCTAAGTCTGGACTTAAAGTAAATGATTTTCCACTTTTTACGAAACTCATTACATTAGATACAGTATCTTGTAATACTTTCATAGTATCTTTAGTAAAATTAAAATTATCATAATCTCTTAAATAACTTAAATGAGATAATGTTAATACAGCCAATATTATTATATATAATCCTATTAATTTAGTAGTTAAAAATTTAGGTTTCTTTCTAGTAACAATCATGTATACACCACAAACACCTACTAATATTAATAAAAAAGCCCACCAGTCACCTACTAAAAATGCTGAAAATCCTCTTATAATTTCTGCAACTTTTCCAAAAGGTAGACATCCAACAATGGCTACTAATATTAAACCGATGCCTTTTAAATCAGTTAAAAAACTATCTTCTGTTTTCTTCTTTTCTGATGTACTTCTCTTTTTAGTTTTTGCCATTTTATCACCTATCCAATCATTATAAGTATAGCACAAAAAATCATTAAATACTACAAAAAAAGCTGTTAACTATTTCCAGCTCTTTCATTAGTATCATGTAAATTATCATTATATATTTCTATTATTTTTGGTGCAATAAAATATAATGCTGCACCAATAATTAATAAAATTAATATTCTTTTTGGCCATGGACTTGACATATGTGGGTCATTTTGTGGTCCTACCTTTGGCATAATATCACTCTCCTATTTAATACTTTCTAAATATATTTTAACACAAATAATAAAATATTCATATATTTTTTTATTTTGAATAATATTAATTAGAATACGGAGGAATAATTATGGTAAATAAAAAAGGAGTATGGTTCTTAACACTATTTAGTTTAATATTAGTATTAAGTGTATATTATATAACTATGCCAACAGAATTATTAATAAATAATAAAGTAACTGAAAAAACTGAACCTACTGCAAAAACAGACGAAAGTTCTATTTTAGTAGCGCTAAGAGTTGAATCAAATGAAGAAGTTGAAAAAGAAATGGATTCACTAAAAAAAATTATAAGTGATTCAAAAAGTTCAATTGAAGATAAAAATGCTGCATTTGAAAAAATGAAAGAATTAAATGCTAATAGAAGTAAAGAAGAAATACTAGAAGAAAAAATAAAGACAACATATAAATTAGAATCATTTATTAAAATAGATAATAAATTAATAAGTGTTACTGTAAAAAGCCAAAAGCATGATAAAGAACTTGCTAATAATATAATGAGATCTATTCAAGAGGAATATACGGAGAAAGTCAAAATATCTGTTAAATTTGAATCTTAATTTCACATCTATTATTAAAATGCATACTATATAAATGAATATTGTTTCACCCTACTAGGAAGTGAGGATTTATGAATAAAAGCATTTTAACTAATAGAGAAAAAGAAGTTTTTGAATTACTTAAAAATAATTTTTCAACAAAAGAAATAGCAAGCAAGTTAAAAATAAGTGAAAAAACAGTTAGAAATCATATATCAAATACTATACAAAAACTTGGTGTACAAAGTAGAACTCAAGCTATAATTGAATTATTAAAATTAAATGAAATAATATTATAAAAATGCATTAAATATGCATTTTTTTCATAAAATTAATTGAGGTGTAACATGTTAAAACGTATGTGTAAAAAAAATATAATTATATCATCTATAATATTATTATTGATAACTGTATTATCAATTATGCCTAATGACAAAAATAAGAAAATAGAACAAAAAATAAGTTATGTAAATTATGAATTAAATACACAAGAAGTATATTTATTGGATAGTAATAACTATTTAAATAGAGTTAAAATAGCATCCCATTCCACTGGGGAAGAATTAGTAAATGAATTAATAGAAATATTAACATGTAATAGTAGTAGTTCAGATAAAATACCAAATGGATTTAAATGTATTTTAAATAATAAAACAAAAATAAATAGTATAAATATAAAAGATAATTTAATTAAAATAGATTTTAATTCATATGTATTAGATACAAATAAAGAATTAGAAGAAAAAACGATAGAATCTATTGTTTATACTTTAACTAACATAGAAAATATAAATAAAATAATTATATATATAGATGGAAAATTACTAACTAAATTACCACAAAATAATATTACTATTCCTTCTACTCTTTCTAGAGATTTTGGAATAAATAAAAAATATCAATTAACTAGTACTAAAAATATAAATAAAACGACTATATATTATATAAATAAATTAAATAATAAAAATTACTATACTCCTATTACATTAATCAATAATGATAATAGAGAAAAAATAGAAATAATTATAGATGAACTTGGTAATAAATTTACTAATAATAATTTTAATAGTTATTTAAATAATAATACTAAAGTATTAAATAGTTATATAAAAGATAATACTATGCATGTTAATTTTAATGAAAATATACTTAGTGGATTAGATAATAATGAAATTTTAGAAGAAGTTATATATACAATTTCTTTATCAATTAACGATAATTATAGTATAAAAAACGTATTTTTTGATGTAAATGATAAAGAAATTGCAAAAACTACTATAAAATCTCTTGAATAATGTAAAAATTTATTGTATAATGTACTTGTTCCTTGGGAACGGGTATGTCTCAGTAGCTCAGCTGGATAGAGCATCGCCCTTCTAAGGCGAGTGTC